>CAZWGW010000056.1:5512-16717 GCA_964633565.1 uncultured Planctomycetaceae bacterium | reverse complement strand
CGATTGCACCTCGACCATGCCCGGCTGCGACTGCTGCGCGGCTTCGACCAGCTCCTGTGCCTGGAAGGACTGTACGGGGTTGAGCACCTGCCGCACCAGATTGAAACCGTTCGCAAAGTGCTGAGGCATTTCCGGGGTCGCGTGCTGCTGGCGGACGAAGTCGGACTGGGGAAAACCATTGAGGCCTGCCTGCTGCTGCGCGAGTACCTGTTGCGCGGCATGGCGCGGCGCGTGCTGATCCTCGTGCCCGCGCCGCTGGTGTCACAGTGGCAGGCGGAACTCTCGGAGAAATTCGGCCTGGAGTTCTCCGTCCCCTCCCGCTCTGGACGCGCCGACCGCCTCGACTACTGGGAACAGACCGAACGCGTGCTCGTGTCGATGTCCTACGCCAAGGCGCGAAAGCGGGCCGAGCTCATTGCGCAGGTCCCGTGGGACCTGGTCATCGTTGATGAGGCGCACCACTGCAAAAACCGCGCGACGCGCAACTGGCAGCTCGTGAACTCGCTGCAGCGGCGGCAGATGTTCCTGCTCTCGGCCACCCCCGTGCAGAACGACCTGGTGGAACTGTACAACCTGCTCACGCTGCTGGAGCCGGGGCACCTGCGCACGGAAAAAGAGTTCAAGAAGCAGTACGTGCGCCGCGGCAACCCGCGCGACCCGCGCAATCGCGAGCGGCTGCGATCGCTGCTGGGAGAGGTGATGATCCGCAATACGCGGAGCCTCGTGCAGATGGACCTGCCGCCGCGCTTCGCCCATACGCTGCAGTGCGAGCCGGGCGACGAGGAGCGCCGCCTGTACGCGGACGTCAATGAATACCTCCGGCAGCGGTCCGCGCACCTGGCCGCGGTTGCAAATGAGACGACCGACGAGGACGCCGAGGACGCCCCGGTCGATCCCGTGGACGGCCCGCCACGCGAACGAGCCCCGGGGCTCTCACGCATGCAGCTCACCTCCCTCCTCGGCGCGCTCGGCAGCCACCCGGCCGCACTGGCGGGCGCGCTGGAGAAGGCCGCCGCGCACGACCCCGCGGCGGATGAGTTGCGACACCAGGCGGCGGCGATCGAGCGTTCGGCCAAGGACGAGCGCCTGCTGGAACTGTTCTCGCAGGGGCAGGGGCACAAGACGCTCGTGTTCGTCAACTTCCGCCGCACATTGCACCACCTTCAGCGGCTGCTGGACCAGGCGGGCCTCCGGTATTCGACGTTCTCCGGCGACCAGTCGGCCGACGAGAAAGACGCAGCCGTCGCCGCGCTCCGCGACAACGTCGACGTCATGCTGTGTACGGAGTCCGGCGGCGAGGGGCGCAACCTGCAGTGCGCCGATACGCTGGTCAACTTCGACCTCCCCTGGAACCCGATGCGCATCGAGCAGCGCGTGGGGCGCGTGCACCGCATCGGCCAGACGCGCGACGTGTTCGTGTTCAACCTGTGCGCGGCCGGATCGCTGGAGTCGCGCATCCTGCGCGTGTTGAATGAGAAATTGCGGATGTTCGAGTTGGTCGTCGGAGAGGTCGGCTCGATCCTCGGGAACCTTGACGGCGGCGACGAATTCGAGTCGTTGGTGCTCGGTCTGTGGGTCCGCGCGGCCGACGACGCGGCCCTCGACCAGTCCTTCGAGGCGCTCGGCGAGTCGCTCCTCGGCGCGCAGGAAACGTACCTGCGGGCAAAGGAGCTGGACGAGGCCCTGTTCGGAGACGATTACGAATGAGCGCTGCTGGTGGCGTCCGCGAGGAGTTGCGGGAGTTCGCCGTGAAGCTGCTGGAGCACGCAGGCGGCGCGGTCGACTGGCCGGACTGCGACGCGCCGGGAGAGGCGGTCGTGCCCGACGACCTCGGGGCGCTGCTTCGCGCGCGGGAGGAGACGCTCGTGATGAGCGCGGAACCAGGACCGGACGTGCTCTGTGTGAGCCTGGCCGGTGACTTCCTCGACGTGGCGGAACAGGTACTGGCGTCGGCCGTCCCCCGCGTTGGGCGGCTGGCCGTCCCGGACCGGTCCTTGAAGAAGGGGGACCTGCAGGAGACGCTCGACCGGGTCTACACGTGGCACAACGCGCGGGTCCGCGTGCGGGACAGCCGGCCGGCCGAGGTCGAGTATCACACGTGGTGGTTCCACGCCGCGCTCCGGTCGGAAGAGGCCTGGGAAACGCGGACCTGTGTGACGGTCAACGCCGGGACGCTCGCGGAGGTCGAATTCCCGGACCCGCTCGACCTGCCCGGCGCCCGGCCCTCGAGTGACGCCGTCCGCGCTGCGGACGCTCCCGGCGTCCAGGTCGCTGAGACACTCTCCGTTGCCGCCGCCCGCGCACAGCGCAAAGTGCTGGAGGAGGCCGCCGGGTTCCTGGAGCGGCTCGACGCGCGCCGCGCCCGCGACCAGAAGCGTCTCCGCGACTACTACAACGCCCTGCTGCGCGAAGCGAAAACACCCAGCCGCCGCCTCAAGACCGCCCCCACACCCGAGGAGATCGAAGGACGCACCCGTGCGGTGCAACTGGAGCTGCGCCGCAAACTCGGGGAACTGGACGAACGCTACGCCATCGACGCCACGTGCCGTCCGATCGCCGTGGTCTGCACGCGCGCACCGGCGCTGGCCGTGGAGGTCGACGTGCAGCGCAAGCAGGCCCACCGCGCGTATGCGCTCTACTGGAACTCCCTGCTCCGGCAGTTCGAGCCGCTCGCCTGCAGCCGCTGCGGGGCATCGACCTGCTCGCTGACCGTGACCAACGAGACCGTCGACCTGCTGTGTACTCCGTGCAGCGTCATCGATTCGCCTGCGGCCCGGAAGCCGCGATGAACCGTGCCAACGTTTCCACGTACTCGATAAACACCCGCGAATCAATCACCTCCCGCGTCCCGTCCTCCGACCCGTAGTTGCTCAGCTTCCCCGGCGTCACCCACGCCCCGCGCTCATCAAGCGCCTCAGCCGCCTCCGCTGCCTCCCGCGCCAGCCCGGCGCTCATCTTCGGCCGCTCCACCTCGCGCAGCCGTGACTCTTTCGGCGGTCCCTCCTTCTTCACTTTCTCATACTCGGACGCAATCCGGTCCAGACTGGAACTCACGATGAACCCGTAATGCGTCGGCATGTCGTCGCTGCTGTACGTCAGCTCGTACTGCTTCGTGAAGTACAGCGGCTTGTTCGTTTGCAGTTCGTAGAACCGCGCCATTCTTCCGTCTGGCAGGACGCATGTGCGGTAATACGCCAGCGCCCGCGGGATCGGCTCCAGGTACTTCTCGTCGCCTGTGCGGCGGTACCGCAGCATCAGCGTCCGCATCAGCTTCTGTGATTCCCCGCCGGTGATCGCCGGCGGCTCGAACTTCCGCGCCCAGGCCGGGTGCATGCCCGCGTCGTACTGCTGTGCCCAGCCCGGTTGCGGATCGGGCATCTGCGCCAGCAAATAGAATTCGCCCGCTTTCTCGGCGGATTCGAGGAACCGCTCCTCCCCGTACAGGTCGTACGCCTCCAGCATCGTCGTGATCAGGTCGGTGATCGTGTTGTCGTTCAGCGTGTAATAGCTCTTGTAGTCCGCGCCGGGAAACGTCCTGGGCCACCTCTCGGGATACGACGCCTTGACGACCGGAAATTCCTCGGCCTGCGGAAACTCGCTGTACCGCTGCGGCCACGCGCCGTTGGGGTACTGGGCCTTGAGGAACGCCTCCTGCGCGTACGCCACCGCCTCGTGAATCGCGGCGTTCTTCTGTTCGAGCGCGCGATCGAGCTGCATCAGGAACCGCAGACACGATTGCGATTTGTCGTCGTCGAACGTCGTCGTGTTCCGCAGTTTGCGCAGGTCGGCGTGCTTGTCGACGCGGTACGCGCAGCGGCGGCGCTCGTCGGGTCCGAATTCGATCTGGTTGTCCCAGCCGCCCGACTCCAGTTGCGTGTTGACCAGTGCCATACCGGTCTCGACGGCCGCCTCAAGCAACTGCGGGTCGTTCGTCAGCCGGTACGCCTCCAGATAAGCCATCCCCACGGCAGGAGTCGCGGGGGGCTGAATCCAGGCCGTCGTCGGGCCGACCTTCTCTTCCCCTTCGCGCTTCGCCAGATCGGCGCTGACCTTGTAGATGTAGCCCCCCTGCACGCCGACGTTTGTGCGGAAAAATGTTACGGCGCGGCGCAGCGCGGCGGTCGCCTGTTCGCGTGACAGCGCCTCCTCCGGGCGTGCGTCTCGTCCGATGCACGTCGCGCCGATCGCGCAGCACAATACAAGCGTTTTGCGAAGCTCCATGGCGATGACTCCTGTCAACCCGCCCAGTAAGATCCGACCGAACGATTCCAACTACGCATCACGCCGGCCCCGAAACCAGAACTGATGAGGTCGAGTGACGAAAACCGGCATCCACGATGCCCCTCATCGCCTCATCTCCTCACTCTCACTTAACGACCAGCCAACCATTCCAGCACCAAGGAACCTCCGCCAGTGCACACCACACTAACCTGTTCGGCCACGGCACGCGAGTACGACATCGACTGGCTCCAGAACCTGAGCGACGCCGGTAAGCCGCTGCTGGCCGGTTACGACCTGGCTGCCATCAAGGCCTGTTTCACGCCCGACGCCGTCCGCCGGCGGACGATCCGCTCAATGTGGCGGTACTGGGACGTGCTGCCGGTGAACTCCCCGGACGAAGCCGTCTCACTCGGCGAAGGGTTAACGCCCCTCCTCCCGTGCGAACGCCGCGGTCCGTTCGCTCCGTTCGAGCAGCTTTGCATCAAGGATGAATCCTTCAACCCCACCGGGAGCTTCAAGGCCCGCGGCATGTCGGCCGCCATCACCCGCGCCAAAGCGCTCGGCGCGAAGGTCGTCGCCCTCCCCTCTGCCGGCAATGCCGCCGGGGCCGCGACGTACTACGCCGCCAGAGCCGGCATGCAGTGCTACCTGTTCATGCCGGAGGACACGCCGCCGGCCAACATCGTCGAGTCGGTCGTGGGAGGCGCGAACGTGTTCCTGGTCAACGGCCTGATCAGCGACTGCGGCAAGCTCGTCCGCCAGGGGTGCGAGCGGTTCGGCTGGTTCGACCTGTCGACGCTCAAGGAACCGTTCCGCGTCGAAGGCAAGAAGACGATGGGCTACGAACTCGCCTTCGACCTCGCCGACGCCGCCGGCACGACGGAGCTGCAACTCCCCGACGTCATCTTCTACCCCACGGGCGGCGGCACCGGCCTGATCGGCATGTGGAAGGCGTTCGACGAGATGCAGCAGCTCGGCTGGATCGGCAGCGCCCGCCCGCGGATGGTCGCCGTCCAGGCGGAGGGGTGCGCCCCGATCGTCAAGGCGTTCCGCGAGGGACAGGAGCACGCGCCGCTCTTTCCCGACGCCCACACCGTCGCCTCCGGCCTGCGCGTCCCCGCGGCCGTGGGAGACTTTCTGATGATTCGCGCCCTCCGCGCCAGCCGTGGCACGGCCGTCACGGTGACCGATGCCGAACTATTGGATGGCGTGCGCGAACTCAGCCGGTTCCAGGGTGTCTATGCTTGTCCCGAGGGGGGCGCCGTGTGGGCGGCGGCCCGGCAACTGCTGGCCGACGGCTGGTTGCAACCGCACGAGCGGATCGTGCTGTTCAACACCGGGGCAGGGGTGAAATACAATCACCTGTTCCCGGTGGAGGGGCTGCCGCGGTTGGATCACCGTGACCCAATGTGCCTCGATCACGTTGCCGCCACGTCGGGATTGTGAGTCGCACCGACCGGCTCGAGAGTCTCAATGCTCCTCGTGCAGCATATTGCAGTGATGTGGACCAAGGCATCGCGGGGAGGCGAAGGTGCGCGCCTGCGCAATTCCGTTCCCGAGGTATTGATACTGCCCCCTGAGATCCGCGAACTGGAGCGGACCGTGCGGTTGCATGCGTCTCTGTCGCGGAATCTTCCTGGTTCCGTGCCGATTCCAGATGCTCCGGTTGTGGGGACCCGGAGCACGTCAACCTCAAGGGATTTGAACTGAAAAGTGATGGAGACGGCGTCGAAGTGTTCTACAAGCGGGTTCCGGGAAATGCGGCCGTCGGCAACCGCTGGACGCTCGACGAGATCGGTTCCACCGAGTGGCGGACTCCAGCGTTTCGCCTGGACCAGGGCCAGTGGGGGCAGGCGATGTACAACGGGCGTTTCGCAGGCATCGATACCGGAAACTGGTGGTATGAGAAGAATGTGCTCAACGTCGCCCTGGTTGATGAGCCCGACCTGGAGGTATTTCTGCGAACACGGCCGAAGCAGCGATTTGTCGAGGTGGCATCACTGCGGTGACGGCGGCACGGTGATTTGGCCGATCCAAATCCTTGTGCGACAAAGTTCACAATCGATCAACCGAAAGCACCCCGGCGGCGGGTGCGTCGACGGGGTGCATGGTGTGCCGAATTGGGAGCCATTGCCTTGCTCTGACTCCGGCGCAGAATCGTATGCAGGGGGCAAGGGGCCGGGGGGCGAAATCGGCGCCGATTTTCTCCTGTGGGGCGTGAGTTGTGCGGCGAGAACGTCGTCGGCAGATTGTTGAGGAAAGGAAGTATCAAGCGACATGCTCGCCAAGTCCCGAGGGGGGTGCGGTCTGGGCCGCGGCCCGGAAACTGCTGGCTGATGGCTGGCTGAAGCCTCACGAACGGATCGTGCTGTTCAACACCGGGGCCGGGGTGAAATACAATCACCTGTTCCCGCTGGAGGAACTGCCGAGGCTGGACCACCGCGACCCGCAGTGCCTGGACCGAGTTGCTGTCGAACAGGACCAGAAATGAGCGACGACGTAATCACGAACCTTGACGACCTCCCAAACGTGCTCAGCAAAGAATGGGCCGTACGCCCTTGCTATTTCCGTGGGCAACCTGTCGATTATCCGCTTATCCCATCATTGGGACGACGATTTAAGGGAGAACTCTTTTACGAAGTTGAGAGGATGCTGCTTCGGGAATTCAAGAATCAGTTCCATGCGAATCCGGAATTAGCACGTGAGTTTACAGAGCCTGCGCCGCCCGCTGATGAGTTGGATTGGCATTGGGCAGCATTCGCACAGCACCATCGATTGCCGACGCGCCTACTTGATTGGTCCGAGTGTCCGAAAACTGCGTTGTTTTTTGCGGTTGCGAATATGGCACCGAGTGAAGCTGCCAGCGACGGAGTACTGTATGCATTTCATGACAAGAGAGCTGTTTCGTCCAAACTGAGTGATCTGAACGCAATCAAGAATGTGAGACCATTTCGAGCATCCAAAGTTTCGAATCTCAAGATTCGAAGGATCGCTGTACAGAATGGTGCGTTCACGACTCAACCGATTCCAACGGAGGATCTCACATTGCAGGTAAGAATAGATCTTGAACAACGGTGGCAAAAATGGCGAATTCCCCGAGCATGCAAGTCCAGAATTCGGCAGCAGCTCGAGAAAGACGGCATTTCCGAACGAGTTCTGTTCCCAGATTTTGATGGCCTTTGCCGTCACGTCTTGTACCGGGTACTCGGATGACCGAGTCGGAGTCTCCGTGGCGTCCGAACTGTTCGCTATTCCCATGCTCGCCAAACGCATCATCCCCTGTCTCGACGTCCACGCCGGCCGCGTGGTCAAGGGGGTCAATTTCCTGAACCTCCGCGACGCCGGCGACCCGGTCGACATCGCCGCGCGCTATGAGCAGGAAGGGGCCGACGAACTCGTCTTCCTCGATATCACCGCGAGCCACGAACAGCGCGACATCATCCTCGACGTCGTCCAGCGGACCAGCGAAGTCGTCTTCATGCCGCTCACCGTCGGCGGCGGCATCCGCACGCTCGACGACATCCGCCGCCTCCTCAAGGCCGGCTGCGACAAGGTCTCGATCAACAGCGCCGCCGTCAAAGACCCCAACTTCGTCCGCGAGGCCGCCCTCCGCTTCGGCAGCCAGTGCATTGTCGTGAATATCGACCCGAAGCGCGTGCCGGTTGAGAGTGGAGAGCAGAGGGCAGAGAGCAGAGAGCAGAGAGAACGAATCGAACGCGTGACCGAGCGGCTGCGCGTCATCCCGCGCCCCGCACCGACCACTGGCCCGTACTCGTCCCGCTTTTCAAATCCAAAATCGCAAATCCAAAATCCAAAATCCGTCTACTGGGACGTCCACATCAACGGCGGCCGCGTCCCCACAGGTCTGGACGCCCTCGCCTGGGCGAAGTACGTCGAAGAACTCGGCGCCGGCGAGATCGTCCTCACCAGCATGGACGCCGACGGCACGAAGGACGGCTACGACATCGAGATCACCAGAGCGGTCGCCGAAGCCGTCCAGATCCCCGTCGTCGCCAGCGGCGGGTGCGGCAGCCCGGAGCACATCCACCAGGCCCTCACGGATGGGGGTGCCAGCGCGGCCCTCGCGGCCAGTATCTTTCATTACGGCGAATACACGATCGGCGCGGTGAAGCAGTACCTCGCCGAGCGCAAAGTCCCCGTCCGGCTCACTTGACGCCGCTCCCCGCGGCGGAGGATGCTATCTCGCCATCGCGCGCTGAAATCAGGCCGTAGCCGAATTCGCCAAGAATTCGGGCGTCGATGTGGCTGACGAGTGTCGCTCTCCACCCGAATTCTTGGCGAATTCGGGCACCTCGGATCAGATAGCGCAACACTAAAGTTGCGCACTGTACCCCCGCATGGCCCATCTGGCCCCACACGAACTCCTCGTCATGTTCTTCGCGCTGGCCGTGCTGCTCGGCGCGGCGCGACTGCTGGGACAGGTCGCCCAGTGGCTGCACCAGCCGGCCGTGCTGGGAGAACTGCTCGCTGGCGTCCTCCTGGGTCCGACTGTCCTTGGCACGCTCGCGCCGGGCGCATTCACGTTTCTTTTTCCCGCGGAAGGCCCCAACGCGCTCGCCCTCGACGCCATCGCCAACCTCGCGATCGTGCTGTTCCTGCTCGTCGCCGGGATGGAGGTTGACCTCTCCACCGTCTGGCGGCAGGGGAAGGTGGCCGTGTGGGTCGGCTCGGTCGGCATCGTCATCCCCTTCGCGCTGGGGATGTTCGCCGCCTGGCTCGCTCCGCAGATGCTCGGCCGGGAGCCGGACGCCGACCCGCTGATCTTCGCCCTGTTCTTCGGCACGGCCATGTCGATCTCGGCCCTGCCGGTCATCATCAAGACGCTGTTCGATCTCGACATGTACCGCAGCGACGTGGGGATGGTCATCGTCAGCGCCGCCATGTTCAACGACGTGCTCGGCTGGACTGTCTTCGCCGTGATCCTCGGCATGCTCGACCCCGGCAGCACCGACCGCTTCAGCGCGCCCGCCACGATCGGCCTGACGCTGCTGTTCGCCGCGACAATTCTCACTGCCGGCCGCTGGCTCAATCACAAGCTGCTGCCGTACCTGCAGGCCTATACGCACTCCCCCTCCGGAGTGCTCGGCTACGCCTTCACGATGGCCCTGCTCGGCGCAGCGCTGACGGAATGGATCGGAATCCACGCCATCTTCGGGTCGTTCCTGGTGGGGATCGCGATCGGCGATTCGTCGCACCTCCGCGAGCGGACGCGGTTCATCATCGACCAGTTCGTGTCGTTCATCTTCGCGCCGGTCTTCTTCGCCAGCATCGGCCTCAAGGTCAACTTCATCGATCACTTCCACTGGCCGGTCGTGCTCACCGTGCTGGGGATCGCCTGCATCGGCAAACTGCTGGGGGCGACGCTCGGGGCGCAGTGGGGCGGCATGACGCCGCGCGAAGCGTGGGCCATCGGCGTCGCCATGAACGCCCGCGGTGCGATGGAAATCATTCTGGGCGTCCTGGCGCTGCAGGCCGGCCTGATCGATAACCGCCTGTTCGTCGCGCTGGTCGTGACGGCGATCGTCCCCTCGGCGATGAGCGGGCCGGTGATGCAGAAGGTCCTCCGCTACCGCAAGCCGCGGAAGCTCAATCAGGCCTTCTCGCCGAAACTGTTCCTGCCGGACCTGGCGGCGACCGACCGCCGCGAGGCGATCCATGAACTGACCGCCGCGGCCAGCGCGGCCGCGGGGTTTGACCTGATTGCCGTGGAATGCGCCGCCTTGGAGCGGTAGCAGACCGTGGCGTACGGCGTCGGGAACGGCGGTGCGCTGCCGCGCGCCCGCGTATCCGGTCTCGCGCGGCCGATCGTCGCGGTGGGCCTGTCGGAGGCGGGGATCGACTTCGACGCCCCCGACGGCGAACCGGCACACGCGATCTTCCTGATCCTCACGCCGGAGGACGAGCACGAACAGCAGCTCCAGCTTGCGGCCGAGTTGACGCGCCGCTTCCGCGAGCGGCGGCTGCTGGAACTGGTCCTCCGCGCGAGGAACTACACGGAATTCCTCGCCGTCATGCAGAGCGCCGGCCCCGCATAGGCAATTGAGTCGCTTGGCAGTTTGGTTGTTTGGTGGTTGATAACGGCGTCAGACGCCAGACTACCAAGCCACTCTCTACGACAACCCCTCCACCTCCCAACCTTTCCGGTAGGCCCGCCGGATCAGCTTATCCGCCTCCGGCACGCCAATCGCCTTGAGGTTCTGGCTGTCCCACTCGATCGTCTTCCCGGTCCGATACGCCACGTTCCCCAGCAGCACGGTCTCGGTCAGCGGACCCGAATACGCAAATGGGCACGACGTCTTCCCCTTGCCGACGATCGCATCCGTCCACTCCGTGTAATGATTGTGGTCGGGCAGGTTCGGGATGGCCTGATCGCCGAACTCTCCTTTCGGGAACAGCTCCGGCATCTCCGGGAATCCGACGAACAGGTTCCCTTTCTCGCCGATGAACAGCACGCCGTTCAGTGAGCCTTTCCAGTCGGCCGGCGCCTGGAAGATTTCCCGCGGCGGCTGCTTGCCCGCTTCGTACCAGGTGAGCTTGAGTGTGTCGGTCGTGTACTGCGTGCCGGGGAATTCGTAGCGCACGATGCACCACAGCGGCCCACTCTCCGGGTGCGGCGTCGGCCCTTCGGCCGTGATCAGCCGCGGCGGTCCCAGTTCCAGCGCTTCCACGATCGGGTCCATGATGTGACACCCCATGTCCCCGAGCGCGCCGGTCCCGAAATCCCACCACCCGCGCCAGTGGAACGGGTGATAAAGTCCCTCGACATACGGCCGCTCCGGCGCGACCCCCAGCCACTGGTCCCAGTCGACGTGTGCGGGGACTGGATCATTGCGATCCGGCCGCTCCAGGCCCTGCTGCCAGTAGTTGCCGGGGCGGTCGGTCCAGGCATGCACTTCATTGACCTTGCCCAGCACGTTCTGCTGGACCATCAGCACGGCGATCTTGAGCCGCGCGGTGGCATGA
>CAZWGW010000056.1:0-5502 GCA_964633565.1 uncultured Planctomycetaceae bacterium | reverse complement strand
CGCCTCGTACACCGAATGCGTCAGCGGCTTCTGCGTAAACGTATGCTTACCCAATTGCAGGGCCGTCATTGTCGCCGGAGCGTGTGTGTGGTCGGGGGTCGAGACGGTGACGGCGTCGATATCGGCCTGTTCCAGCAACTTGCGCCAGTCGGTGTACTTCTTCGCGCCGGGATACCGCTCGCCGGCCCGCGCGAGCCGCTGCTCGTCGATGTCGCAGATGGCGACGATGTTGTGCCCGACCGACGTTTCGGCAAGGTCCGACTCGCCTTTGCCGCCGATTCCGATGCAGGCGATGTTGACCTTTTCGTTCGCGAGACCCGCGTGCAGTCGCGCGTTGCTGAGCCAAGGAGCGACGGCGACGCCGGCAGCAACGGAACGGAGAAAGCGGCGGCGGGAGAGACCACTGTGCGGCATGATAAAACTCCGGGGGCATTCAACGTGGGCAGCCCGCTTCGCGAGGCATCGTATCCGATGTGGATTTCGGAATCACGTTGACCGTGGAAAGGCGGCGCGTGCGTCGAATGCCGACTTTGCCCGTCAGCATGAATCAGGCTAGAATTTGGTATCGGAACGAGACCATGCTGGTGTGGGTTCGGACATGCCGCTGATCTATCGGGCAATGTTACGCGATGGTGACCGACCGAAGGTTGGGCCGTCGAAGAACAAGTTGGGGGTGAAGGTTGGAATCGATCAACACGATGACATTGCGGCGGACGCGGCCGGGAATGTACACCCGGAGACCGGAGGCATGTCAGTCGCGCCTGCGTGGCGGGAACTGCCAGCGCACCGAATTCCGGGGAGACTGAGGACGCTGTGCCCCAAAGCGACCGGAAATAATCTGGCCGAGTGCTGGCAAATGGGATCAGGTCCGTTTGCAGCGGCGGCGGTTTCGGAACGGCTGCGGTTGTTTACCGACTCGCCTAAACATGGGACGGTCGAACCGGTCCTTACCATGTCAGTTGATGAGTATCAACGGGCGCTTGCCGACACGGCCAATCAGTGGTCGATTGACCCGGAAACTCAAGTGGGGTCTGTGCCTTGAAATGATCCGCCCAACACTCAACTCGGAATCCGCCTTGTCGGACTACATTGAGTTGCTGATGCAACTTCATCAACTCATCGCCGCGGGGCAGGGAGACTCCGGGGCTGCAGATGCATTGCGAGACCGCATGGACCGACCATGGCAGCGCTTAACTGCCCGCGAACACGAACTAGCGGACGGCCTCTCGGCCGACCTGTACTCCTTGGCAACCGAGAATGGAGGTCTGTCGGTTCCCGCGAACGATTCCGTGGAACTTGCAATTCGTGCGGCTATTCAACGTGAAGATTGGGCGCACGTCCTTGAGTTGGTCCGCGCCAGTGAAACATTGCGACCTGCGGCCGTGTCAGCGATCCTGAGAGGTCATTGTTGGGCACATCTCAGTCAGCCGGACGTCGCACGTCGGTTCTTTGAGTTTGCGAACCGCCTGCAACCGCTTGCTCCGGACGACGAGTGCATGTTGTTGGCGTCCATGGTCCAGGCTGGACGAGCGAATGACGCGCTGACTCGTGCGCGGGAGATCGCGCAGACTGTGAGCAGCCCGATCTTGCTCCTGGCGGCGGCGGAACTCATCTTTGCGGCCGCAATAGCTCAGCCAAGCGATGTCGCGAACGCAATGTTTCGCGAGGCGGATGAACTCGCCGCGCGAGGTTTGGCAGTCGCAGAAGTGGAGCCCCCGACTCCACTCCTGGACGTGCTCCGTGTCAATGCGCTCCTGCACGTCGCGCTGACTCACGACCACTTCGGCGACCGCCAGACCGCAATCGAGACCTGCAAGCGCGCGTTGCAGATCGACCCTGAACGGGACATGGCGCTGGAATTGCTCGGTTTTCTGAGTTTCAATGAGTTTTCCGCCGCCCAACAGGATCGTTACCGACACCGTTTTCAACAGGAACTCGCTCGTGAATCCGCCTCGAACGCTGCCGCGCCGTTGATCGAAGTGAATTGACGGATCCAAGAACCGTCGAGTTCACCCTCCGACGCGCCGACTCATGCGAATTGTGCCGCCGCCTCATCAATCTCCTCCCGCTGCGCCAGCGACGGCTGCGCCCCGCGCCGCGTCACGCTGATCGACGCCGCCACGTTCGCCCAGCGCGCCGCCTCCACGAGCGTCCGTCCCTCCGCCAGAGCGACCGCGAGCGCCCCGTTGAAAGCATCTCCAGCCGCTGTCGCATCGACTGCCGATACCGCGCGACCCGGCTCGCGGGCGGTCTCGCGTCCGGCAACAAGGCACCCGTCCCCCCCCAGCGTCACGATCGCTGACCGGCAACCCCGATCGATGAGACGGGCCGCGCACTCCACCGGAGCAAGTTGCTCTCCAACCATCGCCTCAGCCTCCGCCTCGTTCGGCGTCAGTACATCGACCAGCGCCAGCACATCATCCGGCAACCATCGCGCCGGAGCCGGATTGAGGATCGTCGTCAGCCCGGACTGCCGCGCGAGCGATAACCCGTGCGCCACCGTCTCCAGCGGCGTTTCGAGCGACGTCAGAAAGACGCGAGCCGACGCGAAGACTTCACGCGGCACACGATCCAGATCTGCCGGCGTCAGATGGGCGTTGGCTCCCGACGCGACCGAAATCAGGTTCTGCCCCCGGCCATCGACGAGAATCAGCGCCACGCCGGTCGACTGTTGCGGCACCGTGCGGATGTAGTCGCAAGCCAGGTTCTCGCGCTGAAAACGAGTGAGCGATTCGCGGCCGAGCACGTCATCACCGACCGCCCCGATGAATGTCACGGGATCACGCGCTGCCCTTGCCGCGGCGACCGCCTTCTTCGCCCCCTTCCCCCCCGCCGCCTGATAGAACTCGCCCCCCAGGACGGTTTCCCCCGGCGCAGGCAGGCGCGGACTGCGGATCACCAGGTCGGTGTTAATCGAGCCGACGACGATAATCGAAGACGGAACGGCCATCGGATGCGGAGGCCCGATTCAGAGCAGCGATCGGATGACCTGCCCCGTGCTGATCGGCCACGGGCGGCGCTCCGGGTCGTAGACGTGCTGCTGTGGGTCCAGTCCCAGGCAGTGATACATCGTCGCGTGGATATCGACGGGATCGACCGGATCCGAGACAGGGTATGCGCCGATCCCGTCCGACGCACCGAGCACGCGTCCCCCCTGAATCCCGCCCCCCGCGAGCAGCGCCGACGAGCATGGTCCCCAATGGTCGCGGCCGGCATCGTTGTTGATTTTGGGCGTCCGGCCGAATTCTCCCAGGCATACCACGAGCGTTTCGTTCAGCCGGCCCCTTTGGTCGAGGTCCTCCAGCAGCGCCGACAGTCCCTGATCGAGCATCGGCAGCAGTTCCGTCTGCAGCGCTGCGAAGTTCTGCTTGTGCGTGTCCCACCCGTCGCAGACTGTCATCTCGTTGAAAT
This sequence comes from uncultured Planctomycetaceae bacterium, assembly GCA_964633565.1. GTDB lineage: Bacteria > Planctomycetota > Planctomycetia > Planctomycetales > Planctomycetaceae > CAZWGW01. The sequence continues at coordinate 2,091 of CAZWGW010000056.1, read as the reverse complement.
GGACGGCCGTCATCGGCACACCGGCCTCGGCCAGTCGTCGCGCGAGCAGGAGTGCCTTGCCGAACCGGTGTTCGCCGTACCGCTGACGGACCTCCGCCGGTTCGCTCTCCAGCGAGAACAGTTCTCGCCCGTTTTGCGAGGAACCGGTCAACAGCAGCGCGTGCTCGCGCACGGCGCGAGAGTTGGCCGCCGCGCGTCCGGCCGGACCGCGCTGCTCGAGTACGGACAACAGTTCCGCTCGCCGTTCGACGTGTTCCTCCGCCACCCCATCCGGCGGGTTGAGGTCCGGCACCGCGCCGGGCGTCCCCGGCTCCCCGTTGACGCACAGCGCCTCGAACTGAGTTCCCAGGAAGCCGGCCCCGCCGCCGCGCAGCGGCGTGCGCGCCCGTTTGTATTCGCCGCTCAGGCTGCTCCGCACCGCCACCTCCGGGATCGCGACAAATCCCGGCAGCGCTCCCGGCGCTCCCGTGACGTGCGAGATGATCGACCCCAGGTGCGGGAAGTCGCTCCGCTGCGGCGGGCGCACGTCGTTGTCCATCTCCGGGAACGCCGTCTCGCGACCGGTGAGCGTGTAGTAGATCATCGGCGTGTGATTGCTGTTCCGATGACTCACCGAACGGATCAGCGCGAAGCGGTCGGCACTGCCGGCCAGGCGCGGCAGGTGTTCGCAGATCTGCAGGCCGGGGAACGACGTTGGGATCGGTGAAAACGGCCCGCGCACTTCGGCCGGCGCTTCCGGCTTGAGGTCGAACATGTCGAGATGCGGCGGACCCCCGAGCAGATAGATGAAGATGCAGGACTTCGCCGGGTCTTCGTTCGCCGCCCTGCCTGGGTCAGCAGACCATGCCGGGAGCGACCACGCCGCCGCTGCCAAGCCGCCCCCCGCGCGCAGAAACTCTCGCCGCGCGTGGAATTGCAATGCGACTGCGGGAGATAACATGGAAAAAGGCCGCTACTCTGTGCGTGCCGGTGGTCGTACACGTTGAAATGGCGAGTACTTCAAGGCGGCAGGCCAATTACTTCGATCTCTTCTACCACTCCACGCTGCTCGAGGGCAACGTTCATGAAATACGCGTCGTAGCGCCAGGAGATCCGCCGCAACCACGGGAATTTTGCGCATGCCCAGTCGCGTGGCGCGGAATACAGGCGCAAGGCAACAAGGGCTCCTGGTCCAGAATTGATCTGGTATCGGTTAACGGCGTAGAGGAACGGACCGTAACTCCAGAAGTACAGAACCGGAATCAGGATAATCACGATTGCAATGAGTGCATTTCTCTTGCGCTTTCTGAATCGCTCGTTAGTGGCTTCCATGCTCACGTTCCCGTCGGCAACTGACCAAGTCTACCGCGCGGCCGCCTCCGCTTTCACGTCCGAACCGGAAATACAGTACAGCCGCCGGTCCGCCCGGATCAACAGCCGCCCACCGGCCAGCGCCGGAGTAGCCATGCACATGTCGTCATCGGCCAGCACGTTCGTGTGCAGCAATTTGAATTCGGGGCCGGCCGCGACGACGGCCGTCTGACCGTATTCACTCAGGAAAAACAGCTTGCCGTTGTACGCCCACGGCGAGGCGGTGTACGCCTGCCCGCCGGCGATCCGCTGCGGCGCGTACTTCTGTTCCCCCGTCTTCGCGTCGTAGCAGGCGACGAAGCCGCGATCGAGCAGCACGTACAACAAGTCACCATAGACGATCGTGCTCGGGTTGTACGGCGCCGCCAGTTTCTGGCACCAGGCGATTCCGGCGTTGGAAGTCTCGTTCGCGGCCAGCGAAAGGTCCCCCGAGGCGCCCGGGCGGATCGCGAAGATCGGCCGCTTCGGATCGAGGATGAAACCGGACGAGACGTACAGCAGTCCGTGTGCCGTGTACGGCGTCGCGATCGTAATGCTGGACGCTCCGTCGAACTCGTACAGCAGGTTTCCCTCCAGGTCGTAGGCCCGTGACTTTCCGGTACCCGGCGTAATGATCTCCGTGCGTTGTTCATTCTCCCAGACGAACGGCGTTGACCAGTTGCTCTTCTCGTCGCGCTCCACCTGCCACACGGTCTCGCCGGTCTTCTTGTCCAGCGCTTCGAGGAATGACTGCTCCTCGTT
>CAZWGW010000055.1:0-16835 GCA_964633565.1 uncultured Planctomycetaceae bacterium | reverse complement strand
GGCTCAAGGTGTGCAATCACATCCCCTGGCGCAGGGACATCGCGTCGTTCAACTACTTCCTCAGCTCGCACGTCTGGCGGCAGGACCACAACGGGTTCAGCCACCAGGACCCCGGCTTCATCGACCATGTCGTCAACAAGAAGGCCGAGGTGATCCGCGTCTACCTGCCGCCCGACGCCAACTGCCTGCTGAGTGTGACGGACCACTGCCTGCGGAGCCGCAATTACGTGAACGTGGTCGTGGCCGGAAAGCAGCCTGCGCCGCAGTGGCTGACGATGGACCAGGCGATCAAGCACTGTACGGCCGGCATCGGCATCTGGGAGTTCGCCAGCAACGACAAGGGGAGCGACCCGGACGTGGTGATGGCCTGCTGCGGGGATGTGCCGACGCTGGAGACGCTGGCGGCGGTCGAACTGCTCCGCACGCACCTGCCGGAACTGAAGGTGCGCGTGGTGAACGTCGTCAACCTGATGAAGCTCCAGCCGCCGGGCGAACACCCGCACGGCCTGTCGGACCACGACTTCGACGCGCTGTTCACCAGGGACAAGCCGATCATCTTCGCGTTCCACGGCTATCCGTGGCTCATCCATCGGCTCACCTACCGCCGCACGAACCACAGAAACCTGCACGTGCGAGGGTACAAGGAGGAGGGGACGACGACGACGCCGTTCGACATGGTGGTGCTCAACGACCTGGACCGGTTCCACCTGGTGGAGGACGTGATCGACCGCCTGCCGCAGCTCGGCGCGCGGGCGGCGTACTTCAAGCAGGCGATTCACGAGAAGCTGATCGAGCACAAGCAGTACATCGAGCAGCACGGCGACGACATGCCGGCGATCAGCGGCTGGAAGTGGGGCGTGAAGGGAGCGGTGAAGACGCGGGGGACGTCGACGGAGGGGGACAACGTCTGAGGCAACGTCGAAGACACTCCACGTATAGACGGTGTTTCAAAACACCCGAGCCCCCTCACCCCGACCCTCTCCCCCACGGAGGAGAGGGAGGTTTTGAAACACCGACTTAGCCGCGACCCGCAGGGGAACGCTTTGCTGTTTAACACGCACATCCAGTGACCCGGACGCTTTGAGCGTCCGGGTCACTTCGCTTCTTGCGGATGATGTTACAGACTCGTTACGCGGCGCTGCTCCCGCCTCTGATACGATCGGGCATGTCGCACGGGCGGGCCGCTTGTTTGCACATCCCCCATCACAGGACACGCTCCCATGCAGACCAATCTCCTCGTGAAACTGTCGGTCGTGGCCAGTTCGCTGTTACTGGGCGCGGCCTTTGTGTCGTACCGGGCCGGGGCGTTCGACTGGTCGTCGCGATCGGACCGGACGACGATCGAAACGCCCCCGGTCCCGCCGCACCCGACGGTGGTGGTGCCGGCGCGGGTCCAGGTCGCCCCACCCGCCGCCCCTGTCCCCGCACCGCAGATCTTTCACGGTTCGAAATCGGCAGCGGTGTTTGTCGCGCCGCAACCGACACCGGAACCTGCGCCGCAGCAGGCGGCCAGTCCGGCACAGCCATCCCGGCAATCGGCGGTCATCATGAGCGGCAGCAAGTCGCTGATGCCGGCGGCGCCGCGCCAGGAAGCGGTCCAGGCCCTGCAACAGGCAGGCGGGCGCTGATCCTGGCTCCGGTCCATTGCGGGCAAGACGCGCTTCGCGACGAGGTCAAGCCATGTCACTCCTCTGGACCGTCCTGTACGCACTCGGCAGCCTGCTGTTTCTGATCGTCGTTTTCCGGCCGCTGGAGGTGCTGTTCCCCGCGCGGGCGGGGCAGCCGCTGCTTCGTCCCGCGTGGCGGCTCGATCTCTGTTTCTTCGCGGGCCAGTACCTGCTGTGGAGCGGTCTGGTGCTGGCCGTACTGCTGCAGTTTCGGACGTGGCTCGACGGCATCGTGCCGCACGCGTTCCGCTCGTCCGTCGCCGCCCAGTCCTGGTGGCTGCAGGTCCTGGAAGTGCTTGTGCTCAGCGACGTATTGATCTACTGGGGCCACCGGCTGCAGCACCGGGTCGGCTTTCTGTGGCGGTTCCACAAGGTGCATCACAGCGCGGAGCTCCTTGACTGGCTGGCCGCCCACCGCGAGCACCCGCTCGATACGATCTACACGGTGGGACTGATCAACCTCCCGGCGTTCGTGCTGGGTTTCCCGCTGTCGACGCTGGCCGGGTTCATCGCATTCCGCGGGCTGTGGGCGATTTACATTCACTCCAACGTACGGCTGCCGATCGGTCCGTTGCGAGCGCTGATCGGCGCGCCGGAGCTGCATCACTGGCATCACGACCGCGACCGGGACGCGGGGAATTACGCGAATATTTCTCCGCTGATGGACATTCTGTTCGGCACGTATCGCTGCCCGGATCACGAGCCGGAGGCGTTCGGGATTACGGAGGCGAGCCCACGGACGTACCTGGGACATCTGCTGGGGCCGCTGCTGGCGTCTCGCCCCGCGTCGCAGTCCGGGGGAGCAAGTGTTTCGTCTAAACGGTTGTGATACGACAGTGACGATGCCGCCTGTAACGCACGGAGTGAGCGCGAAACGGAAGCTTCGCGGGCAGTGAGTTGCCAACCGGAAGGTTGGGAACGAGGTGGCGCACGGGTTGTATGGCGCTATTGCCCGGTATTCGCTGCCGAGGCGTAATCGGGCATCAGCCCGGGCACCAGGGCGTTCGTCGGCGCGCGGGGCGTATTGTCGTGGCTGAGGATGCGCCCCTCGCCGGCGAAGTACGTGTGGAAATCGGCCACAATCAGGTTGTAGGCCTTGTCCTCACGGCCGGCGTCTGCGACCGATACGATCTCCGAGGCGCCGTCGATCGAATGGAACCGCATCCCCGGCTGCAGTTCGCGGGCATAGAGCCAGCTTTCGCCATTCACCCAGAAGGGATGGCCGCCGGTGCAGACGAGTTGGCCGCGGTCGGTGGTGATCGTCATGAGGGCGACCGGCGGCCGGACCGTCGTCTGGAAGACCGGTTTGAACGCCAGTTCGCCGGTCTCGACGTCCTGGGAGAGGACGCAGTCGCCAAGCTGGATCTCCTCGATCCGTTTGGGGCCGTATTCGGTGACAACGGGGGTGTCGGCGGCAAAGCAACTTGCTCCCCAGGCAAGCGTCGCGAAGACTGTGCGCGTTGGGGTCCGGCGAATCTGCCGTCGACGGTCGACGGCCCAGATCTCTTCGTAGTCGTTTCGAATCTGTCGCTTCGAGCTGGAGACGTAGACCTGCTGATACGCGTTCCACCAGTCCCACCACTGGTGCGGCGTCGTGTACCGTGGCTGGTCGAGCACCGTCGCCAGCGTCCGCGTGACGCGGTCGTTCTGCACCTCCACGCCCGAGGTCTGGTTTCGACCGGCCAGCGGCGAGAACGGGCGATATCGCGCGCGCAGGTGCGCGTAGACCTGGTCGCGCATCTCCGGCCGGTTCGCCAGCGGCAGCTGCTCCCTCAGGATGGGACGCAACGCATTGTAGGCCGTGTTCTCGGGACCGTAGAGCACCGCCAGATTCCGCTCCCGCACGCTGTCCTGCGTTTCAAACCGGATGTGCTCGACGTACATCAGCCCGCCGAGCGGCGTGATGAACATGCGGCTCGAGAATTCCGGGTCGGCCTTCAGCGCTCCCAGCAGCACAAAGACGTAGTCATCGACGCGCCGCTGCTTCAGGTGCTGCTGTGCCGCGGAACGCACGGTTGCCGACGGAGCCAGCATCGACTGGCGGCCGAGTGCCACGGCGGCTTCCCACGCGTCGAGACCATCGAGCCAGTCCAGATACCAGACGGCGGCCTGTTCATTTCCGGCAGCCAACGCCGCCTCCACCGACGGGATTGCCGCCGGGTCGCGGATGTTTTTGAGTTCCTGCCAGTTCTTCTCCCATGCAGCCTGCTGACTCTTCAACAGTCGGCGCACGATTGGCTGCACCCGCGGGTCCCAGTCGGCGCGGTTCCGGTACGTCTGAAGCAACTCCCGGACGAACTCGACGACCTCTTCGCGCGCGACCCAGAACCCGTCGATGTGGACGTCCCCGAGGCGCAGCCGCGCTTCCTGGTTCTCCCAGTCGAGTTCGATGATCCGCTTGAGGTGGGCGCGTTCCTCGTCCCACATGCCGCGTTCGTGGGCGCCGTCGGCCATGAAGAAGTGGTCGTCGACCGTGTCCTTGCGCCCGTCGCGTGTTTTGCGATACAGGTACAGCCTGTGCCAGCGGTCTTCGGCGTCGTCGACCACTCGCTCGTACGGCATCCACGTCCCATCCACGTTGATGTCGCCCAGGTGCCAGTGCGCCTGTGGATGGTCAGGGGTCTGTTCGAGGACCTGCTGGAGGAGCGCATTGCGATCGGAGTTCTTGCCATCGAGTTCCAGGCGCAATGCGGCGGCGACCATCTGGTCGGCAGGCGTTGCCGGTGATGGGTCAGTCTCTGCCGGATTGGGCGTTCCCGCAGCGCCGCATGCGTCGGCAAGCAGCAGCAGCGAAATCGTGCAAGAAACGGACAGGGAGCAGCGGACCATGGTACGGCCTCCGACGTGTCGTGTTCACTTCATTGTCACTGGCAACCCGGCGCCCGTCGACGCGTAATCCGGCATCAATCCCGGCACCAGCGCGTTCGTCGGTGCGCGTGGCGTGTTGTCGTGACTGAGGATTCGCCCATTCCCGACGAAATAGGTGTGAAAGTCGGCGACGATCAGATTGTAGGCCCTCTCCTGGCGGCCGGCGTTTTCGACGGAGTGGATTTCCGACGCGCCGTCGACGGCATGGAACCGCATCCCAGGCTGCAGTTCGCGGGCGTAGAGCCAGTTTTCGCCGTTGACCCAGAACGGGTGGCCGCCCGTGCAGATCAGTTCGCCACGGTCGGTGGTGATCTTGAGGAGCGGCGCCGGCGGACGGACGGTCGTCTTGAAGACGGGTTTGAACGCAAGTTCGCCGGACTCGACGTCCTGAGAGAGGACGCGATCGCCAAGCTGAATCTCCTCAATCGGCCTGGAACCTGATTCGGTTACGACTGTTGTGCCGCCAGCAAAGCAGCTATACGGGCCACCACTTCGAGTCACAAGCGTTGCCGTGCGGCGCGGTTTTCGGTCGACGTACCAGCTTTCCTGGTATTGGGACTCCCGCAGTGGCTTCGCGCCGTCGACATGGACGGCCTGGTACACGTTCCACCACTCCCACCAGTCCTGCGGGGAGTCCGGGACGGAGAATCCCGTGGCGGCGGACAACGTTCGCATGATGCGATCGTTGTTCACTGTCACGTGCGACAGCCGATCACGCCCTTCACGCGAAGTGAAACCGCCGTAGTATCGATGCAGGTGATCGATGACCACTTCCCGTCGCCCGGGAGAAGCGACGTTCTGCAAACCGTGATGGTACGTTGCCGCCGGTCGCCCATCGATGGGAAAATCGAACTGAACCACCTGAACTCCATACAGCACCGCCAGCCGACGGACGCGGTGATCGTACTGTGATTCCACAGCGCACTCTTCGACATAGAGGAGACCGCCGAACGGCGTCACGGAGAGGCGGCTCTGGAATTTCGTGTCCGCGCGCAGCGCGCCGAGCAGCACCGGCGCGTATTCATCTATTCGGCGCTGCCGCAGCGACTGTTGGGCGCTCGACCTGACACTCGATGACGGAGACAACACCGCCTGGCGAGCCAGCGCCACCGATGCTTCCCACACGTCCAGACCTCTGAGCCACTCCAGGTAGTGCTGTACCATGCGATCGTTGCCGGCCGCACAGGCGGCTTCAACAGCAGGAATGGCAGAGGGATCCCGGATCGCCAGGAGTTCGTTCGCGGCATCGCCCGAAGTTGACTGGCGTGTGCGGGGCGGTCGATGAATGATCTGATCGATCCTGGGCGCCCACGTGTCCAGATCATGCCGCGTCCGGGTGAGGCGCGCGGCAAACGCCTCGGCCTCTTCGCGCGGGACCCAGAACCCGTCAATCTTGACGTCGCCCAGGCGACGTCGTGCTTCTTCATTGGCCCAGTCCAATTCGACAATGCGCGTCAGGTGCGATCGTTCTTCGTCAGGCATTGCCCAATCGCGCGCAAAATCTGCGAGAACAAAGTGGTCCACGACGGTGTCGGCGCGCTCGTCGCGGTGCTTGCGATACAGGTACCACTTCTGCCACCGGTCCCCGGTCGTGTCGCTCACACGGTCGTACGGCATCCATCGTCCGTCGACCCTGACATGGCCGAGATGCCAGTGCGCCTGCGGAAAGTCGGGAGCCTGCTCCAGCGCTTGCCGCAGGAGCGAATTGCGCTCGGCATTCTTTCCGTCCAGTTCCACGCACAATGCGGCGCGCACACCCGCTTCGGCATCAGGAGGTGTCGCCGCGGGCGCAGCCCCTCCGATCTGCGGATCATTGGCCAGTGCAAACGCACCTGCGCCGGCGATCCACTCGAGACAGACGGCCGCCATCAACGATCGGAGCAGCATCACTTGTCCTCCCGAATTCCACGGCACACCGTACGTGCATCACGGTTATTCGACCACATAATCAGCCAGCAACCGCGCCTTCTCTGTGTCGAATGAGAATTCGTCGTATGTCGACCACGTCTGCATGCGCCGCCGTACCGTGATGACCGATTGGGCCTTGCGGTCCGGCGTTCGGGCGAGTTTTTCGGCATCATCCTGCAGGCGCTGGTCCCATTGCCTGATCTGCCGGATGCGTTTGGCCGCCTGCCCCGTGGCCTGCTGGTAACGGTCCAGCGACGCCTGCCGGTTTGCGAGCAAACCCTGCGCGCCCTGCAGCACACCGCCGCGTTCCTGTTCCGTCACGTCGTATTGAATCAGGAGCTGATCCATCTCGGCCTGCCGCGCGGCGAGTTGCGCCTGCAGCGCGGCTCGATTGAACGCGAAACGGCCAGCGCTGCCAGACTGCGCGTCCTGCTGCCGCTCGAGGATCGTCAACAGGCGCTGCGTCTCGATGCGGTTCAAGGTCATGGAGTCGGCAATCGCCCGCAGGTCTGACTCGGCTGCCGCGTAACGCTTCTCCAGCGCCCCGAGCTGGGAGTCGATTTCTCCCACCTGCTCCTTGACCCACGCGTCCCACTGGTCCCTGGTCAGTTCCAGCCGCTCCCGCTCTCCTCCCAGTTCCTGACTCTTCGCCTGGGACTCGTCCAGTTTCTGCTGCTTTGCCGCGCCGGCGGCTGCGGTGGCCTGCCGCTCTTCATCCTGCAGCTTGCGGTGTACGGCACTCAATGCCATGCGCCCCGCATCGAAGGCCGGCCGCAGTTCGGCCCCCAGGCGGACGCGCAGTTTTGCGGTCGTCTGCTCCGTGACTTTCTGAACGTCGACGTCCCCCAGCGGACCCTCCAGGAACCCCGTGACGCGTCCCATCCATTCGGCCGCGGCCTGTCGCACGGGGAGCGGTGGAGGCGCGGGACTGAATATGCCGATCAGATCCGAGAGTTCGAGCAGCCGCTGGTTGACCTCCTCGTGCTTCTTCGCCTGCAGCAATACCCGCACGCGGGCCTGCCAGGCGGGGAGGTATGCCGAATCCTTCTGGATCGCGGCGTCAATCTGCGAAATCGCTTCCGTCTGCCGGAAGTTCTTCAGCAGGATCAGCGCCAGCCCGTACTCGACGCGTGGGTCGAAGGGACGTTGTCTGCTGAGCGACTCAAATTGCCGCGTCGCGTCGGTCACGCTGGCTGACTGCCGCGCGAAGCCGACGTCCAGCATCTGATTGAACTGCGTCAGGAAGGCCGCGGGGACCGGGAGCAGAGGCTGAGCCTCGTCGGTGCGCGGAATCGGATCCTCCGCCCGGCCAGGCGCAGCGAACGCCAGCTGACTGACGACAAGCACGACTGCGATTCGCGGCACGCCGGTCCCTCCTGGGGGACAACCGCGGAATGGAAATGCAACCGCCCTACTCTACCCGTTGCAACTCCTGTGTTCAATTGATGTTATACCATGCGACAGATTGCGTACTGCGGCGATCGAATCCAAGGCGAAACCCAAAGGGGCGGGGCTTGAACTGTCGGGACGGATGGCAAATCCACCCTGAATCGTTGTTACGGAAGAATGGGCACGAATTTCACCGGAAATCCAGCCGATCTGGCAAATGCACCCGAAACTCAAACGGTCGAAATCGATGGTTGACCACTCTGTCATGGCAATGGACCGGCCAGCAGAAACGCGATCAAATCCGCCATCTCCTCCGGCGTGATCTTCTTTTCAAACCCCTCCGGCATCAGAGATTTCCCCGACCCGGTCATTTCGTCGATGTCAGTCCGCAGCACCGTTTCCTGTTTTCCGCCCGACTGTCTGAGCGTGATGCTGGTCGGCGTCTCGGAGGCAATGATGCCGGTCTTGATCACCCCGTCCCTGGTCACCACCGCGTATTCCAGATATTGCGGCGACACCTCGCGATTGGGGTCTAATACGTGCTCCAGCACTTCGCTCGGGATGCGGCCCTTGATCGTCGCCAGCGCCGGGCCGACATCCTGCCCTTCCTTCCCCAAGCGATGGCACGCAATACAGTCGCGGCGGAACACGGCTTCTCCCCGTTGCGGCTGCGAGTCGCGGGCGAGCGCCTGCCGGTAGGTCGCCAGCAGTTGCCGCCGCTCTTCGGACGTGCGTTCACCGCCGAACAGAGCCTGTGCCTTCGTGCGGAGTGCGTCGTCGCTGCTGCGGGTCAGGAGCGAGCGACGAACGGGCGGCACGTCGTTCGCGGGGATGCCGCCGGATTCGATCGCCTCCAGCAACCGGCGCGTGCGGTCCGTCTGCGAGAGCAACAGCACGACGACGGTCTCGCGGACCGCCGGTGTGAGTTGCCGGTAACGCGACAGGAACAGGTCGGTCACGCGCGGATCACGGAATCGTCCCAATGCGTCGGCCGCTGCGAGTTGCACTTCCTGGGGCTGCCGCACGTCGAACAGGTCGCCCAGCAACCCGAGCGCGCGTTCCGCGGAGCCGCACGCGGTGAAGCGCAGACAGGCCACGCGCACTGCCGGCGATTGGTCCGGGTCCCGGGCTGCCTGTACCGCGGCCTCCATGACGACGTCGAAGCGTTGCCGGGCGGGACCCTGCAAGTCCAGTTGCTCGGGCAGCAGTCCGTTCGCCGTCAATCGCTCGCACAGTCCCGACAGCAGCCGAAACACGAATCCATCGAATACGACCGCATCGCCGCTGGTAAGCCGGGAATCGGTCAGAAGCGCGGAGAGAGCGCCTGTCAATTCGGCCGGTTGCCTGCGAGTGACCAGCATCGTCAGCAATTGTTCGGCGAATTCCTGGATGGCGGCGGATTCGTTCAATCGCGGATCGTGCAGCCAGTCCTGCAACAGTTCCGGGACGGCGTCCGGCGGCAGCGAGCAGAGCGCGGCGGTACGCAGCCAGGGGTCGGCCACGTCCTGCCGCAGGATGGCGCAGAGCGCCGAGACGACCGATTCGTCGACGACAGCGCCGAGTGAGAGCGCCGCCCGCATCCGCACACGCGCATCCCGGTCGCCGGCCAGTTGCAGCACGAGTTGCTTGAGCGTCGTGCTGGACGTGAGGCGTGATTCGGCCAGAAGAATCGCGTGTTCGCGGACGCGCGGTGATGAATCGCGGAGAGCCTGTTCGAGATCGCCGTCGGCCAAAGACGCCAATCCGGCCAGGGAATAGAGCGCATGTAATCGCGCGACGGCGCTCGGGTTGTGAGTGAGCATCGTCTTCAGCGCGGGAACGGCGGTGGCGTCCTGCCGTTCATAGATCAGCCGGTGGGCCGTCTCCCGCCACCAACTGTTGGGGTTTTCGAGCGTTGCGACGAGATCTGCGGTCGAGGCGCTCCCCAAGGAAGGTCGGCCAGGGGGCTGAAATCCCTCCCGGGACTGCGGTGGCACGAGTCGATAGATGCGTCCGCGGTCCTGGCCGCTCCGCAGGTCCAGTTCCGCCTTGATGTCGTCCGGGATCGACCAGGGGTGCTCGATCGTCTCGCGGTACATGTCGAGCAGGTGCAGCGTGCCGTCGGGCGCGTTGATGAAGTTCACCGGCCGGAACCAGTTGTCGGTTGACGCCAGGAACTCCTCGTGCTGATGCGCGCGGACGGCACGGAACGTGGCGCCGTCCGGCTCGATCCGGTAGCGGACTACGAGGTTTCCAGCCACCTCGGCGACGAACGCGTTGCCGTCGAACTCCTGCGGATAGGCCGCGCCCCGGTAGATCGTGAGGCCGCAGGCGGACGTCACATAGCCGACGGCGTGCATTTCGCTGCGCGGCGTTCCCGCACGGGCGGCGGCCGCCCACCGGTTGGCGTTCAACACACGCCACGGTTCGGGGGGACTGATGCGGTACACCGGGAGCGCATCCCCCGCCTCGGCGGCATCGTGGACGGCCGATCGCACCGGGAGGCTCGGATTGCGGAGGAAATACCTGTCTTCCAGGACGATGTGTTGCACCGGGTTGCGGATGTTGCAGATGAACCGCTCCCCCCAGTCGTCGAACGCATTGCCGAATCGCGCGCCGCCGGACAATACCTCGAACGAGTTGGTCACTGGATCGATCCGAAAGTCGTTTCGGCCAAGCGTCACTCCCTTTGCCGGTGCTCCGTCGGCCGCCTGAATCAAGCCGCCATTGCTCGACCCGGCGGCGTAGATTTTGTGGTCCAGTCCCCATTGGGGATTATTGATCACCGCCTGCACGTTGAACTTGCGGAAGCCGGTAAAGACCTTCTGGCGCACGTCGGCCCTGCGGTCGCCGTCGGTGTCCTTGAGGTACCAGAGATCGGGCGTGGCGGTGACGAAGGCGCCCCCTTTCCAGAGCGCGATGCCGGTCGGCCACGACAACTCCTCTGCGAATACCGTCGATTCGTCAAATACGCCGTCGCCGTCGACGTCTTCCAGCACCCGGACGCGTCCGAGTGGAGCGGACTGCTGGTCCTCCCACGCTTTGTCCCCGGACGGATCCGAGAAGGGGTAGTCGTTCATCTCAACGACATACGCCAGCCCGTTTTCGTCATAGGCCATGGCCACCGGGTCGGTGACGAGCGGCTCGGCGGCGAGCAGTTCCAGGCGGAAGCCGTCCCGGAGACGAAACGACGACGCGGCCTCCGCCGGCTCCCGCGGCGCGATGCGCGCCAGCACATCCTGGCCGAAAGCGCGAATTGCACCGAGCAAGAGAAGACACGCGGCGAACGGCACCGACCGCTGCATTTACAGAACTCCTCACCGGCGAAGACGATGTCGGGAGCGACCTTCGCCGCATGATAGAGGAATCCTGCTCTCTCCGTGAGTCGGCGTGTGAACAGAAACAGCCCGGCTGCGCGCGGCAGCCGGGCTGTCATGTCGATTCGCACACCGTTCAGGCATCAGCCCGCAGGAGGCAACTCAGCAGGTTCTTCAACCGGGATCGGCTCGCCCAGCGTCACGTCGCCGGTCGTCTCATCCCCTGCTCCTGTGTCCGGCGTTCCGGGAATGTCCCCCGGCAACTCGGGCGGCAGCGGTTCGACCGGCTCCTCCGGCAGCGGATCGCCGCCGATCGGGTCCTCTGGCGCGGGATCGATCGGATCCACCGGCGCGGGATCAATCGGGTCCACGGGGTCGGTCGGCAGCGTCGGGTCGGTGGGAGCGGTCGGATCCGTCGGGTCCGTCGGAGGATCCGTCGTCGGGACTTCGAAGCCTGCCGTCCGGCGGTCGTATTGGGCTCGCGCAATCGCCTCCAGGTGGTCGCATTGCTCCAGGAGGCGGGTGTTGCCGTTGCGGAGGGCAATATCGCGGAGGTGATCGATGCTGGCAAGGCGCTTGGCCAGCAGCCGCTCTGCCTGTGTCAGGGCGAAACGCTCGCGGCCGCGCAGTTCACCGGTGGTCTCGTCGACGGGAACCTCGCCGTTCGGATCGTCGAGGAGCCCGCCCTCGTCGATGGCACTGGTCGCGTCGGAGTTCAGCCGCGCCCGACCCGGAGCATTGCCGCGCGCTGAGGACGTCGCGAGCCGCTGAGGGCCGCGCGTGTCGGAGGTCGTCCCCCCGACGGCCGCAGCGCCACTTCCCCCTCCGCGTGACGAACTGATGCGATCGAGGACCGAGCCGCCCGTCCCCGCGTCGATCGGGAGCTGCGGACGTCCGACTCCCCGGCCGCGGTCGAGCAGCGACTTGTCGCGCGGAATGTCCGCCGCCCGGTTGGCGAGGCCTTTGCCATTGGCGTGAGTGGGAGGAGCAGCGAAGATCGGTCCACTGGCGGCCGCCGCCAGAAAGGCCGCGGCCAGTCGTGCCTTGAAACGCATGAATCACCTCCGTTGATTGCCGGCACCCGCAGTTTGAGGAACTCGGCCCGCGCGCGACGGCGCACTCCGTCACAATCCTGATTCGGTGCGCGACCGGCAGAGACTGCGGATTGATTTCCCACATCCGCACCGGTGCCACGACATTTTTCGACGAGAGTGTGCTATTCGCCCAGGACGGCCCTCTCGTCCCAGTCGTCAAGGTCGTTCCAGTTTGACCGCATCCATGTCGGGGCCGGGACGGCCAGGGCATCAGACGTAATTCGGGATGCCCTTCACGCATCGACGCCGGTCGATACAATACGGTGTTGGCGTCCCGGCCCCCCGGCGCAGGGGTTTCGCGGTCTGCCACCGTGACAGGGAAACAGATGCTCGAAATCCGCGGCGCGGCACACTCCTTATGTGACGGCATCAGCCGACGGCGATTCATCGAAATCGGGTCGCTGGGGGTCTTCGGCCTGTCGTTGCCGCACCTGTTGCGGCGCGAGACGGCAGCGGCCGACGCCGCTGGTCGGACGGTGCGGCACTCGTCGAAACGATCGGTCATCCTGATCTGGCAGCACGGCGGCCCGTCGCAGCTCGACACGTTCGACATGAAGCCATTGGCGCCCGCCGAATACCGCGGACCTTATCAGCCGATCGCCTCGGCGCTGCCGGGACTGGACGTGTGCGAACTCTGTCCCGTGCAGGCCCGCGTGATGGACAAGTGCACCGTCATTCGCAGCTACTCGCACGGGAACGGCGATCACTGGGCCGCCGCACACTGGATGCTCACCGGCCGCACCGGCGCGAATGGTTCCGACCGGATCCCGCGGCAGCCGTCGATGGGGGCCGTGGCGTCGCACCTGCTGGGGCCGCGGAAGACGGGCGCGCTGGCGTCGGTCAACATGAACGATGGCGGGTTCGGTTTCCACGGAGCGGCGTGGCTGGGCGTCGCGCACAACCCGTTCCGGTATGGCGAATTCAGCTACGGCAACGAAGCCGGCCGGCTTCCGTCCGGCGACCACCAGAGTTTTGCCCTGGCCGACGGCCTGAGCCGCGACCGTATGCTCGACCGCGTCGCCCTGCAGGACCAGTTCGACGTATTGCGGCGGCAGCTCGATACCGAGCCGACGTTTGAGCATCTCGACTCCGTCGATCAGCAGGCGCTCGACATTGTCCTCTCCGGCGAAATCCGCGCCGCCTTCGAACTGGAGCGTGAGGACCAGCAGACGCGTGACGCCTACGGTCCCGGCTGGGGCGAACAGGCCCTGCTGGCACGGCGGCTCATCGAGGCGGGCGTGCGGTTCGTGTCGCTGAACACCGGCTACTGGGACGACCACGGGCGCATCGAGCGCGCCCTCAACGACAAGCTGCCGCGGCACGATCGCGCGGTCGGCACGCTGATCCAGGACCTGGCGGACCGCGGGATGCTCGATGAGACACTGGTCATCTCGGCCGGCGAATTCGGGAGGACGCCGAAAATCAACGGCGACGCCGGCCGCGATCACTGGCCGCAGGCGCAGAGCATCCTGCTGGCCGGCGGCGGCTACCGTCACGGGCAGGTGATCGGCAGCACCAATTCCAAGGCGGAGTATCCCACGTCCCGCGCGATCGGCGTCGAGGACTTCTGCGCCATGGTGTATCACGCCCTGGGACTCCGCGCCGATGACTCGATCATCGATCACTCCGGCCGCCCGATGCACCTGCTGCCGGGGGGGGAAGTTCCGCGCGAAATCGT
The DNA here is from genome assembly GCA_964633565.1 of uncultured Planctomycetaceae bacterium. GTDB lineage: Bacteria > Planctomycetota > Planctomycetia > Planctomycetales > Planctomycetaceae > CAZWGW01. Next base: position 2,935 of record CAZWGW010000055.1, on the reverse strand, counting down.
CTGATGGCGGCGCAGGGCCGCTGCGTGCGGCTTCATCGGCTGCAACTCTTCACATTGGCCGTCGGGGACGTTGTCCCCGGCAGGACCCGCACAATCCGGTAACCCGGAAAGTTCCGCCGATCGTTCGGATGGTGCTTTCCGAATACAACATCTGCGGAAAATGCCCGCTTGATGAGCGACGCATCAGGCTAGGCTTTTGGCACAAGTGATCCGCCACAAGGCCATTGCAGACCAGCGGGCAATTGCCGTAGCAGGTCAATCCCATGTTGCGTCAAATGTCTCAGCCCACGGAACCGGACTTGACCGACGACGATCGTCGCCGCGAGAACCGCGAAGCGGCGCGGATCCAGTTGGAAGTAATTCAGCCGCAGTCGGTGCCGACCGGCCATCCGACGCAGGGCAAGGGCATGAGCGCCTGGTCGCGCGACGTGTCCGCGTCGGGCGTCTGTTTCCGGACGCTGACCCGGCTGGAGTCGAAGCTGATCCGCCTGCAACAGCGCGACGGCGACGGTCTGACATGGACCGAACTCGAGATTGTTCGCGAGCGGAGGCTTCCCGACGGATTGTGGGAATACGGCGCCGCGCTGCGCGACCCGGTCACCGTCGCGGCCTACGACGTGTCGCAAAGCGGCTTTCTCGAACTGATGTCGGCCCTGCAGGACGCGCGCGAGCTGCACGAAAGTGATGGCAGTTCCTCGTCCGCAGGCGCGACGCAGAACCGCGATTCGGAGAAGGCCCAGCGCAGCGTCCTGTTGTCACTCCGCAAGGTGGCCAATTCCTCGGCCCTGTCGGCGCTCGCGACACACCGCTTCAAGCAGCGCCGACGTCAGTTGCGCGTGTTCGAAGGGCTGCTGATTGTGGCGGGTGCAGCGCTGCTCGGCATCAATGCCACCGGGGACAGCGTCCCCTCAGAAATGTGGTACGCGTTCACGGCCGCCGCGTCCGTGGCTTTTGCATTTGACTGGCACATCGCCTGCCACCTCCCCGGGACGGTGGAATAGTTGCGCTCGCTGCGCGTGATGATTCTCCTCGCGATTGGGGCGACAACGGTCGTCCTGTAGAATCGGCGTTGTGGCGATTCCTGTCGCTTGCACGACCATGCGAGGATCTGTCCGTGACGCGATTGCCCGTTCTCCTGTTCGTCGGGTTCTGCAATATCGCACTCCCTCTGCCGGCCGCGGACGAGACTACCGGCAGTGACGCCGGCGCGGCACCCGCCGAATGGATCGCGGATCCGGGCGTGTTCCCCATCGCCGTCTGGCTGCAGAACCCCACCAACGCCCCGCGCTACAAGGCGGCGGGGATCAATCTGTACGTCGGCCTGTGGAAGGGGCCGACCGACGAGCAACTCGGGGACCTCCAGCGGCACGGCCTGCGTGTGATCTGCGCGCAGAACGCCGTCGGGCTGGCGCACCGGGACGATCCCACGATTGTCGGCTGGATGCACGGCGACGAGCCGGACAACGCCCAGTCCCGTCGGGATGGACGCGGGTACGATCCCCCGATTCCGCCAGCGCGGATCGTGGAGGACTACGAGCGGCTGAAACAGGCAGATCCGTCCCGGCCGGTGCTGCTCAACCTGGGACAGGGGTTCGGCTGGGACGGCTGGCACGGCCGGGGCGTGCGGACCAATCACCCGGAAGACTATCCCGAGTACGTCAAGGGGTGCGATATCGCGTCGTTCGACATCTACCCCGCGTGCCACGACCATCCCGACGTTGCCGGCAAACTGTGGTTTGTCGCGGACGGTGTCCGCCGACTCAGCGGTTGGGCAGGCGACGAGCGGCGCGTATGGAACTGCATCGAGTGTACTCGGATCAGTAATCTCGACGCCAAAGCGACGCCACGACAGGTCAAAGCGGAGGTCTGGATGTCGATCATCCGCGGTTCACGCGGGATCATCTATTTTGTCCACCAGTTCAAGCCCCAGTTCATTGAAGCCGGGTTGCTCGCGGATGCGGAGATGCTGGCCGCGGTGACGGCCGTCAACCGGCAGATCCAGGAATTGGCGCCTGTACTGAACAGCGCGACGAAGACCGACGGCGCCGTGGTCACGCCGTCGGAGGCGGACGTTCCCGTAGAAGCCATCGTCAAACGGCATGACGGTGCGGTGTACGTGTTCGCCGTCGGCATGCGAGACGGCACGACGACCGCACAGTTCGAGATTGCCGGCGCGCCCGGGGAGTCGCGCGTCGAAGTCCTCGGCGAGAACCGCGCCCTTGGAGCGAAGGGCGGCGCGTTCGAGGACCGCTTCGGGCCGTGGGACGTGCACCTCTATCGCATCCGCGCTGAGTAGTACGGCCAGTTGGAGTGCAGGCTTCAGGCGGCAATCGGCAGCCTGGAGTCCGTGCTCCAGCTTACGGAAGTTCACGGATTCTCAGGTTCCGGAACTCCACCGGCGAGCCTTCCGACTCCAGGCAGAGGAAGCCGGTCTTCGGTTCGCAGCCGGTCCCGCCGGAGACCTCCTCGCCGTTGACCCACAGCCGCACTTCGCCGTTGATGGCCCGGATGTAGTACTGGTTCCATTCCCCCACTCCCCTGCTGAGCTGCTTCGACGGGAAGCTGCGTTTGCCGTCCGGAGCGACCGGCGGAAACGGGGTCATGTTCGATGAGCCGACCGGGAACACGTCGCCGTGACAGGTGAACCAGTCGGCCTTTTTGCCGGTCTGCTTCTCGTATTGTTCGGCGTATCCGAGGTCGAGCACCTGGACTTCAATGCCGTGCGGCAGCCGGCCCGGCGCGAGGTCGGTGAGCGAACTCTGCGGCGTCCAGACGAAGACACCGGAATTGCCGGCCGCCTTCAGGTGCCGCCATTCGACCAGCAACTCGAGGTTGCCATACTGTTTCGCGGACCGCATGACCCCGACCGGCTGGCCGGTGCAGTGGGCGACGCCGTCCGACCACGACCACGTCTCCGGCGCGCAGTTAACGTTGA
>CAZWGW010000054.1:0-16887 GCA_964633565.1 uncultured Planctomycetaceae bacterium | reverse complement strand
GGCGTCGTTCGTGAGCGTGACACTGGCTCCGGTAACGACGGCGCCGGATGGGTCCGCCGCGCAATTGCGGTTTGCGCTTCCGACGGTTGGAGTGGCGCCGGCGGTTCATGATGCACTTCAAACGCCAGTGCCGCTCCGACGCCGATCTGTCCGGGGAGCGACCGGTACATTGTGCGCGCCTGGGCGAGGGACGATTCCAGTTGGGCCAGCCGGCCGCCGTTCACGGCGTGCAGCCGCGCCAGGCCGCCGAACTGCGGCGAGCCCTGTTCGGCCGCCGTCCGTGTCCAGAAGGTGTGCGCCGCTTCCGGATCGTAGCCGGCCCGCACCATGAGTGAGAGGGCAATCGAGTCGGCTTCCGTTTCGTGCCGCGGGCTGTAAGGCCACGCTCGGGCGGGGTCGCTGGCCGCAAAGGCGGCCGCGGGCATGGGCGGACCTTGAGTGTCGTGCGGCGGATGCGCGGCGCGAGCGCGCAGCCGCTCCAGACCGTGTCCGGCGAGCATGTGTCCCATTTCGTGCGACATTGCCGCCGCCAGCAGTCCTTCATTCTCGCACAGACCCAGCAGCGCGTCGGACACCACGACCTTGCCGCCCGGAAACGCGACGACTTGCGGCGTCCGCTCGACGATCACAGTGAATTGCCAGTCCAGATCGTGCCGCCCGGAGGCGTCCGCGAGTCGCTGGCCCACGCGGCGCACGACTTCGAGCTGTTTCCCGTCGCGCACCGGTTCGTGACCGTTGCACAGTTCCTGATACGCCAGCACGCCGATCTGGGCCTCCTGTGCCGGCGAGAAGGCATCACCCCGCTGGGTCCACGACACCACGGACTGACAGCCCGCCGCCACATACCCGGCGCTCAGCATCGCAGCCAACGCCGCGGCATGCCGCGAGCGGCCGCCACGGCTGAGGTGGCTGATGCGGGTGTGGGTCATCGCTGCCATCCTGACGCGCCTGCGAGGGAAGGGAGACAGGTGTCGACGCGGCGTCGCAGCGGCGCCTGCGACACCGGTACCACGCGGTCAGTTCCGCACGAAACAATGACTGAAGTTCGGGAGCGAAGAGGAGGGGCGGGGACGGTAGCGGATCCATCCAAACGACTCAAGGCCAGATCGGGAGGAATCGTCGGAGCACGGGCCGGCAGCCCACAGAATGACCCCGGTTTGCCAAGGGGGTAATGGCGGAACGCTGCTCCGGGACCCGGCCGGATCATTCGAGGGCCCGGAATCGGATGAGGACACTCCGGCTGGCGGCAGCGCGAAGACCGCAGTCGGCCCGGTTCGGCCGGAGGACGACACGGGGTTGTCAATCGACGACCCGGGCGAAACCGGCTCGTTCTGCGGTGTCGCCTTCGGTCACTGCCGGAGGCAACAGTTCCGACTCCAGGGACTGGATCAGCATGATGTTGTGCCGTGCGTCTTCCGCGGTGCAGCCAGCGCGACAGCAGTGGTCGATGGCACGTTCGGTTTCTCCCCTGCGGGCGGCCAGCAGTCCGAGGTTATTGTGGGCCTCTGCCAGGGACGGGTCGAGTTGGATCGCGCGCAGGAGGTGTTCTTCCGCCTCGCCCCATCGCCCGAGCAGATAGCAGAGGTATCCGAAATCGCTGTGCAGTCTGGCATTGTCACGACCGACCCGCAGGGCCTGTTGAAAAGTGACATCGGCAGCGCCAACGTCCCCCTGTTCGGCGGAGACGACCGCGAGCCGGTGCAATGCCGCGGCATGGTTCGGGTCCTGCTCCAGGATTTCTGAATACAGCCGGGCGGCCTTGAGCGGCTGATGGTCGGCTTCCAGCAGTCGCGCACGGGCAAACAGCACGCTGCGCCGCTGCTGTTCAGGCGCAACGGCTTCGTCGGGAGCCGTCAGACCGGTGAGATCGACGCGCCCGACGGCGGAGTCCGGAGACGGCGGACGTGCGGCACGGTGGCCGGCCGACGGCCCATGCAGTAGCGGCACGCTTGCGCAGCCCATTCCCCAGAGCAGTAGTGCGGCGATGGTTCCGCCACTCCGGACGCGATTGAGCCAGGGTCGAATCACCGCCCGAACCCTCCGAAGACGCGGCCGGTTCCGAACCTGGCCGAACTGTCCGGCGTGACGGTACGGCCGCGGTTTTCAATAACGGATTCGAGTCCCACCGCCGTCTGCACGGCCTCCGTCGCCGGCACGCCGAACTGTGCGCGCTGGAGGACCACCATCGCATCGGCGTTCGCGACGCCCAGAGCCGCGAGTTCCTGTGCGACGCGATTTCGGCGTGCCGCCCCTAGTTCGGGGTGCAACTCGCTGAACTGCACCGTGATCGGGGCCTGCGTGAACGGGAGCCGCTGGGCGAACTTCTGTAACTGGTACAATCCGCGCGGCGTCAGGGCAGCGGCCTGCTCCGTCGCCGCACCGTAGAAGTCAAAGTCATATAGCGTCATCACGTCGACTGAGCCCTGGTAAATCTGCCGCCCGATCGTCGGCATCAGGGCGTCGCCAAACGGCCGGAACGCGATGTCGGAGCAGACCGGCGGGCACCAGGAGCTCGGCCAGGCCGACGAGAGGTACTGCACTTCGGCGGCGCGTTGGACAATGGGCGGCGCGGCAGCAGGCGGGGCGACGAACGGGACCCGAGCCGTTGCGGCTTCATCCGCCGGCACCGGGACCGCCGCTGGTTCGCGAGCGGGGGGCATCGGCCGCGGTTCGTCCGCCGAGACCTGCACGATCGCATCCGGCCAGCGCACGATGCGGCCGGTGTCGGCGGTGGCAGACCGGGTCAGTGCGCCGACGCGTCCGACGCTGCGTTCGAACCCTGAGCGGACAGGCTCATCGGCCATGGCCAGCGCCCCGGCCATGGACGATGCCGCGGCAAGAGTGCGGAACCAGGTGGATTGTGTCAGCGACATGACTTGCTGCATCGGACAGTCTCCTCGCGGCACGCGGCTTGGGCCGTCAGCCGCGCCTCAGTGCGAGAACCCGCTGGGACCGCGGATCTCCTCCCGTTCCCGTTTGATCCGGCGGCGGATGCCGAGTGGATCGTCCCACGAAACCGTGGAGCGGTAACCGCCCCCCGTCCGCCCCTCGATGCGATTCAGCAGATAAAACTCGTGATCGTTCGGGTCTTCGACCTCGTCTCCCGGCAACGGGCCGACTTCATGCGGCTGCATCGGGCTGACGAGATATGGGGTGACCAGGACCAGCAGTTCCTTCTCCACACGCTTGTGCGTCGTATTGCTGAACAACGGTCCGATAATGCGAAGGTCACCCAGACCCGGGATGCGTTTTGTGTCACCATCCAGCGTCACCTGGAGCAGACCGGCCAGCGCCAGCGACTCGCCCTGCCGCAGTTCGACGGTCGTGTGGACGCGACGGGTATTGATGCCGGGGACGGGATCGCCGCCGACGACGAGGGTCGTGCCGAGGGACTCGTCGATCGTGCTGACTTCGGGGCGGACCTCCAGTCGGATGGCCTCGTCGTCCAGAATGTAGGGCACAAAGTTCAACTGGACGCCGAATTCCTTGAACCGGACGGTGACGTTGCTGAAGCCGGTGGTCCCCTGCGGGACCGGAACGGGGATTTCGCCGCCCGCCAGGAAACTGGCCTCGTGCCCGCTGAGAGCCACCAGGTTCGGCTCGGCGAGCACGCGAATCAGTGAGGCCTCGCGCAGCGCCCGCAGGATGATTTCGACGCGCGCATTGGGAAAGATGCCGAACCCCGTAGTCGTCGACCCGGGGGTCAGTCCGGTGAGGTCCACATTGGCCCCTCCGATGCGCGTGCCGAGGATGTTGCCCGGGCCGAATTCAAAGAACGTGTCCGCTCCGATCTCCCGCATGCCCGTGCGGTTCAGTTCCGCGACGCGAACCTGCAGCAGCACCTGCTGCACGCCCGGCACGGTCATCAGATTGATGATTTGCGACTCCGCGAGCAAGGCGCGCAACTCCGGTCGTTCCGCCTGCTCCAGGCCGGCGCGCGGCACGACTCCGAGTTCATTCAGGACGGCAGCGCCCTCGGCGCCGAACTCTGATTCGGGCGTCGCGACGTCTTCGGAGCGCAGCCCCGAGTCGCCGCCCGTCTGCAAAGCAATTCCGGCCGAGAGCAGGAATTGGCGCACGGTCAGTTCGACCTGCTGGGCCTGCCTCAGGCTCCGCGCCTGTCCTTCGAGGATCAGGTGCTCGCGGAGCTGGGAGACCTGAATCAATGCGTCGGGAAAAGCGCGGCGGAGGTGCGCCTGGAGCAGGTCCAGGTCGTATTGCACGTGGACCTCGAAGACGCTGATCTGGTCGTCTGAGGTAACGAAAGTCAGATCGGTGACGCCAGCTCGCTTGCCAAGGAGCCGGATCATCCGCGGATTCGGCAGCACTTCGAAATCGACGATCGACGGGTCTCCGACCGCGATGACCGCAGCGCCTCCCTCCTGGACGAGCGGCGCTCTGGCTGTCAGGAGGCGCCCCTGGCCGACGACCAGCGTGATGACGGAATCGTCGTTCCTGGCCGGCGCGAGCAGATTGGCAAGCGGAGCCGGCCGACCCGGCTCCAACTGCAATTCGAGCCGGCGGTCGCCGGATTCTACGGACGGACCGGCATCGGTCGGAGGCAACTCCTGGGCATGAGCGCGTACGACCCGGTCGCGGACGACCAGCCGGGGTTCCTGCCCCCAGGCCAGGCCGTGCAGGCACAACAGCACTGCCATCGCTCGGCGCACAGCCCGGCTCCGGATGTCACTGGACGTTGCTGGAATTGAATTAACGATAGACGCACCAGAAGATCTGGCTGACGCGCAGTCCGCCTTAACGTCAAGATCGGCAGTTCACCATTGACGAATGCAACGAAAGTACCGGCTGCGGGCAGACGGCAGAATGAGCAAAGTTCGCAGTGCTGTCGGCCGCGGAATCCGGCAATCTCTGCCGATGCGAAGACTGCCTCGCAGCTCTGCCCGCAAGGCCGGCGATCGGTGATCAGTTCGGCGGCAACTGCACGTTGTCGAAGAGTGGCAGCAACACGTCGAATGCCGCAAAAACTGCGGGACCCAGGGTCACGACCAGCATGGCCGGAAAGATGAACAACGCCGTGGGGATCGCCAGCTTTACCGCGGCCTTGTGGGCGCGTTCTTCGGCCCGTTGTTGTCTGCGCAAGCGCATGCTGCCGGCAAAGACCTTGAATGCCCGCGAGACGCTGGCGCCGAAGCGGTCGGCCTGCACGACGACCGAGGCCAGGCTGCGCAGCTCTTCCAGGTCGAATCGCCTGGCGAAATTGCGCATGGCTTCTCCGAGGCTCAGTCCCATCTGGACTTCGCGCTCGACGATGCGCAGCTCGAGCGCCAGAGTCGGGTGCGCGTCGGCCAGTTCGCGCGCCACGCGGGAAAACGCCGACGGGAGGCTGAGTCCCGCCTCCAGGCAGACCACGATTACATCGAGCGCGTCGGGCAACGCGCGGCGCATGGCGGTCTGCCGGCGGACCTTCATATAGTCGAGCAGAAACGCCGGGGCGACCGTGGCCCCAATCCCCCCCAGCAGTCCGATCGAAACCCCCTGACTGCCGGTGATCACGCCGGAACTCGACAGGAGATAGCCGCCGAAGATCGCCAAACCCAGGACGGCAAACCGCGAAACGCGGAGCAGATCGATCACGTCGTCCCGGTACAGGCCGGCCTGCACCAGACGGTCGCGAAGCTTCGGGCGGTCATCGCGCGGGGGACGCTTGGCGGGAACTTTCCTGCGTTCGGTCGGAGCCGTCGGCAGGGCCAACGGCGTCGTGCGGCCGCCTCGGACCACCGGAGTTTCCGGACCCGCTGCCGGTTCGCGCTGCGGGCGGCGGAACATCGGGACCGCCACGGCGACGATGCCGGCGAGCGCGAGGGCCGTCACGATCCAGGGGAACAACGTCTGCATGCCACGGAGCCTCGTCAGTGGTCAAAGTTGATGATCCGCCGCATCCATGCCCCCCCGACGAGCATCGACAGCCCCGTGACGACCAGCAACCAGGGGTGCTCGAACAACCGTTGTGTGTACGTCCGGTTGATGATCGTGAGCAGCACCAGCATCAGCACCGGAAGTGCGAGCAGCACATACGCCTGGATGCGCCCCTCGGCGGTCAGGGCGTTGATGATGCCCCGCACGCGGTAGCGCTCGCGGATCACCTGCGCGAGCTGCTCCAGCAGGTCGGCCAGGTTGCCGCCGGTCTGCCGGTGGACCATCACGGCGAGCACGAAGATGCGCATTTCCAGCAATCCCGTGCGCCGGGCCAGGTCGCGGAGGGCGGCATCGGGTGACAGGCCGAGCCGCTGCTGGTCGCAACAGTAGCCGAACTCATCGGCAAGCGGCGTCGACGCCTCGTTCGCCGTCAACTGCATCCCCTGCGAAAAGGTCTGGCCGGCGCGCATCATGCGGCTGATGAGGTCGAACGCGTCGGGCAGTTGCGAGAGCAGCTTGTCCATGCGGCGGCGACGCGCCGAAACGACGTACAGGTACGGGAGCGCCGACGCCAGCAGCGCCGCAATCAGGCCAAACGCGGCATTGCGGCTCGGCAGGCCGACGGCGGCGTAGGCACCCGCTGCAAACAGGGCGCCCAACACAACGATTTGCCACGGGCGGAGCTTGACGCCGGCCTGCTCAAAGAACAGCCCCACGCGTTCCGAAGCGGGGCGTGCGCCGGACAGTTCGGTCGCGCCTGCGGCCGCCAGTTCGTAAAGGTCCCGGTGCTCGACGGCAATTCGCGCCCGTTCCATCTGCCGCAGCCGGCCTTCCTGCCGCGCCGTCTCAAGCTGCGACTGGCGGCGTTCGCCCTGCACGGCCGAATACAGGAGGTTCAGTCCGAAGACCAGCAGGAAACCGGCGGCAAAGGTGAAGGCCACGATGACGGTCATGAATCGGCGTCCTCAGCGGCGTGCGGCGACGTCGAGACGCCGGGGTTCAAACAGGTCCACGGACAATTGAATTCCGCTGGCCGTGATCCGGTCCAGGCAATCGGGACGGATGCCGGTCCCCATGAAATGCCCGACCGCCGCTCCGTTTTCATCGACGCCGGTCTGCACATATTCGAACAGGTCGTGCATCATCACGGCATCCGACTCCATGCCGGTGATTTCCGAGATGCGGACCACCTTCCGCCGCCCGCCGATGAGGCGGGAAACCTGCACCACAACGTCGATCGAGGAGGCCACCTGCTTGCGGATCACCCAGATCGGCATCTCAAAGCCCCCCATGCCGATCATCATTTCCAGCCGCGTGACGGCGTCGCGCGGCGTGTTGGCATGAATGGTGGTGAGGCTCCCCTCGTGGCCGGTGTTCATCGCCTGGAGCATGTCGAGCGCCTCCGGCCCGCGGCACTCGCCGACGATGATGCGGTCGGGCCGCATCCGCAGGGCGTTGCGCACAAGGTCGCGCATCGTGACCTCTCCTTCCCCCTCCAGGTTGGCGGGCCGCGTTTCCATCTTGACCACGTGCGGCTGCTGCAACATCAACTCCGCGGCGTCTTCAATCGTCGCCACGCGCTCTGACTTGGGGATGTAGCGCGACAGGCAGTTGAGCAGCGTCGTTTTGCCGGTCCCCGTGCCGCCGGAGATGACGATATTCACGCGGGCCTGGACGCAAGCCGCCAGAAAATCGACCATTTCCGACGTCATCGAGCCATTGTTCAGCAGATCTTCCACCATCAGCGGGCGGCCGCCGAACCGCCGGATCGATACCAGCGGGCCATTGATCGCCAGGGGCTTGATGACGGCGTTGAGTCGGCTGCCGTCCGGCAGGCGGGCGTCGACCATCGGCGAATTCTCATCGATTCGCCGCCCGGTGCTGGCCACGATCCGCTGCACGATCTGCAGCAGGTGCCCTTCGTCCTGAAAGGCCACCTTGGACAGTTCCAGCCGGCCGTGCTTTTCGATGTACACCTGCCGCGGGCCGTTCACGAGGATGTCCGAGATCTGGTGATCGCGCATCAGCCCTTCCAGTGGGCCGAAGCCGAACGCTTCATCAAGCAATTCCTCGATCAGCCGGTCCCGATCGGGCAGGCTCAACAGTTCGGCATTGCGGCGGACAAGGTCCACGGCCTTGTTGCGGACCTCCAGTTGCAACTCGGCTTCACTGAGCCGCTCCACCAGCCCCAGATTGAAGTCCGCCACGATCTCCGTGTGCAGGCGGCGCTTGAGGTTCAGGTACCACTCCTGCTGCGCGTCCGGAAGTTCGGGGAGCGGCGCACCGTTCCCCACGTCTTCCGGGGAGGACGAGCGTTCGATCTCAGTATCACGCCGGAACCAAGCCATTGCTCAGTTCGCCTCCGGTACATGCTCGTCGGGGCTCAACGCGACGTGGACCCGTCCGGCGTGATTGCCGCGCAAGGTGTGAATGTAGGACTCTGTTCTGTGCGTCGGCGGTGACAGCGCACTGGCGACACTCCCATCGGGGAGCGGTCGCGGAGGAGCGGTCGCGGGGGCCGCACCACTTTCCCCATCAGGCCCGCTCGCCACATCCGGCCCCAATTGCAGGAAACGAATCTGGCGAATCGTGGCCGGGTTCGTTGCGACCTGCGCGGTGTCATCCGCATTGCGAAGGGCGAGGCTCAATTCGCCGTTACTCTGTCCCAGAAACAGCAGCGATGCCTCTTCGGGCGTTACCTGCAGTGTGACGGAGGTGAACTGGTCCCCCTTGGCCCACATCTCGAACATTTTGAGAGTGTCCGCATTGGAATCGAGGATCTGATCAATCGCCAGGATTTCCACGGCCTGCAACAGCGTGGTGGTGCTGCCACCCCCCGTTTCGTCGTTCGTGCCACCCCGCAGCGTCAGGAGCACGTCGACGCGATCCCCCGGCCGGACGAACCCGGCTACTGAAGATGATGGCCCCTTGGTGTGGATCGTGTAAGCCCGCATCCCGGGCTTGATGATCGACGAAACGAAGCTGGCCCCGCCCCCGCCGGGCCCGGTCAGTTTCGCCATGAAGACCGGTTCGCGCTGCATGATCGTGGTCAGCGCGGTCCGGCCCACAACGTCCTCGGGCTTTGTCGCCGCGCCGTCGGGAACCAACCCCTCGGGCCAATCGACCGGTTCGACCATGTCGGCCTTGATGACTTCACCTCGGGCCACAACGCGCTTGGAGACGAGCACGGGCGTCGACTTGACCTCGGCACGGGCCTGGGCCTGCGCCTGGCGGGCAATGAACTGGTTCATCCCGACGGCCGCAGCCGCACCGCACACAATAGCCAGGCAGATCACAATCAGAGATCGCACCATGTCGTCACCTCAATCGGAATGTCGCTGGTTGGCGGGGTCGTTTGCTCGCCGCGCGGCGCGCATCGCTCGTCACGGCGTCCCCCACAGTGATTGGGACGCGATCAGCGCGACCAGCGCGGCGGCCATCAGGGCGGCCATGGGGACGAGTCGCCGGCGGCGGTGCGGAGTACCCTCCGCAGCCACATCGTCAACGTGCGACTGCGGGCGGAACAACCGCCGCACGGACCGCGGCTCGCGCAGAACGCAACTGAGCCGCGCCGGCAGATTATGCCAGTCTGCAGTCACGACGATCACGCACGCCGAATACAACCCCACCAGCAGCCCGGTCACAATGAAGACGACAAGCACGTCATAGGCCCCGATCCACGCGCCGATGCCGGACAGCAGCTTGACGTCCCCGGCACCGACGCCTCCGAGCGCGCAGAACGGCGCCAGCAGGATGCCCCCCACGACTGCGCCGACGATCGCAAAACCGACACGATCTCCGAGCGGAGACCAGGCGTGGAAGGCGAGACCGCCCAGGAGCAATGGAATTGTGACCACGTTGTACACGCGAAATCGCCAAAGATCCGTCGCACCGCATATGATCGCCGCCGCAACCACGACGCCGTACCGCGTCGGCGACATCCGGATCTGCAGATTGTGAAACAGTTCGTCCATGCAGTGGGTCGACCCGTCTGAGTGCTGAACATTGCGCAGTTTGACCCGTGCGGAATCCCAGCCGTGGCCCCACCCGGCGCGCGTGAGATGTCATCACGCGACATGAGCAAGCACCGGCGAGTTGTGTCACCGGCGGTCTCGACCAATCGTGGTTCAGCTTAACATCACGTTCCGACTGCTTGCAATGGCCTGAGCGCACCACGCAGCCCATGCTGGATTTGCCGATTCAGGCAGTGTGGAGGTGTGGAGGTGGTCTGGGCTGGTCTGGGCTGGCGTTGCGCCGGGGGGTGCTTTAGACTGCTGGAATGCAGTGGGGTCATTGCGCGCCAACCATCCGGAGTCGTGGACTCCCCCTGGATCGATCCCGTGTCTGATCGCAGCTCCGAGTCGAATGGCCTCCAGAGGCTGATTCAGACCCAGCATCCCGGAATTGCGTCCGAGTTGCAGGGGGCGATCAACACGCTGCGCAAGCTGCAGATGATCGCGGGAACAAGCCAGATCATCCCGGATACCGTCGATGACGCCGCCCGCGCCACCATGATGCAGACGGGGGGCGACAATGTTACCGCCACCCTGGTCCCGCTGCCGGGTTTCGAACTGCCCACGTTCCACGCCGGCGACAGCTTCGGCCGCTACCAGATCGTGCGGCTGCTCGGCAAAGGGGCGATGGGTGCCGTGTACCTTTCCTACGACGGACAGCTCGAACGGCATGTCGCCCTCAAGCTGCCCATGCTGTCGACCGCCGAAATGATCGAGCGGTTCCACCGGGAGGCCCGCGTCGCGGCCAAGCTCCGCAGCCCGTACATCTGCCCGGTGTTCGACGTCGGGAACTCCAACGGCATGCACTACATCTCGATGGCCTACATCGACGGCGTGCCGCTTTCGAATCACATCCGGGAGAAACGCCTCAAACGTGCCGACGACATCGCGCAAGTCATGGGCAAGATCGCCCGCGGCCTCGCCAAGGCGCACGAGGCGGGCGTCGTGCACCGGGACCTGAAGCCGGACAACATCATGGTTGACGCCGACGGCGAGCCGATCCTGATGGACTTCGGCCTGGCGCGCAACATGGAAGAAGACATCCGTATCTCCAAGTCCGGCGCCCTGACCGGTTCGCCGGCGTACATGTCCCCCGAGCAGGCGCAGGGGGACCAGTCAAAGGTCGGCCCGCCGACGGACATCTACAGCCTCGGAGTGATCCTGTTCGAGATCCTGACCGGGAAAATTCCGTTCCAGGGCTCAATCGTGTCGGTGTTGCAGAAGATCGTGCATGAACCGCCGCCGCGCCCGTCGGTGGTGCGTTCGGAGATCCTGCAGGACTCGAATCTCAAGCGGCTGGAAGATCTGGCCCTGAAAATGATGTCCAAGTCCCCCAAGGACCGTTTCTCTTCTGCAGCGGACGTGGCCGAAGCGATGGACAATTACCTGCGGGTCGACAGTGGAACGAGTGCTCAGGGCCACGGTCCGGCGTGGCGGCGTGTGTTCTGGCCGTTTTCGCGCAAGTGACGGCCCGCCTTTGCTCTACGATCGCAACCGGTCCGGATTCTCCAATCGGGTCGTCGCACTCCTCGATCGCGAAGTCTTGCTTCAGGTTCCGCCCGATCCAATTTTCCGCTATCCCCTTGCAATCCGTCATGACCAGTATATTCTGCAGTGTCGGTACAAGCGGGCAGTCGTTGCGCGCTTGGGGAATCCCGCCCACCGGCGGTGGTTCCCAAGTCAATCAGTGATCCTGGAGTTTGTGCATGAAAAAGTTCCTGACAAAGCTTCTCCGCGGGGAGACAGGCGCCAACCTGGTGGAATACGGCATCCTCATCGTGCTGGTCGCCCTGGTCGCCGCCACTGGTCTCACAAACCTTGGCACCAACCTGAGCAATTTCTTCACCAGTATCGCCAACTCGATCAGCGGCGCGACGGTTCCCACGTTGCCGTAACGATTGATCGACTCTGTGCGTCGCCAAGTGCGGGGCGCGGTGGACCGCTCGTCGGTCCCCACGCCTTTTTTCTTGCGCGGCGGGAATCAGTCCACAAGCGTGCTGCGATTCGGAAGGTCAATCTCCCCTTCCAGCACCTGCGAGACGTCCTCGTCATAGTGGATTTCCACGCTGCCGGAGCCGTCAATCGATGCGCCGACGATCGCGCCGAACACGTCTGCGGAGCCGTTCAACTGGATGTCCGTGTCCGGGGCGTAGATGACACCGTACCAGTCGACGGATGCATTCACCGTCGCCGACCCTCCGGTCATGAAAATGACCAGGTTTTTCGGATCCTCCGTCGTGTTGACGACGTCGCCGCCTGACGTGTCGAGGTCGCCGGTCAGATAGAAGACGGTCGGTCCCGAAAGGTTCATTGTCGCCTGGCCCGACAGCGTCAGGTCGTTGAAGTAGTACGTTCCAGGCGGGATATCGTAGTCGACGTTGGACGACAGGCTGAAATTCCGGTCGGCATCGAGCGGCGAGACCAGCCTGTTCCCCTGCCGGATCAGCGGCAACTGGTCGTTGTCGTTATTCGTCTCGACGTCGCTCGTGTCGACCGGCGGCAAGCTGATTGGACGCCGCGGTGTCGTCATGTCGCCGGTGACTGTACCGCCACCGCCCGAGGACACGTCTCCACCCGTGACGTCACCATTGACGGTGACACTGCCCGTGATGGACACGCTGCCATCGGTGACCACGTCGCCATTATCGCCGGCCGTGCCGGGATCGTACGCCCCCTCGGTCGAGTGATAGCTGTCGATCGTCACGTTTCCGCTGAGTGAGATGTCGCCCGTCGATGCGAGCCCCCCGGGCAACAGCGGGAGCAGCATTGCCGTGGCGCTGGCTTCAAGGTCGTGTCCCGACGAGCCCAGGATCCAGCCGAACATCGGCCCGACCGCGTTGCCGTTCGCTGACGAACGCCGCGTCGTCACCCGCACCGCGTTGACCAGCGTTCCGCCGGTGGAAAACGTGCGGGTCGAAGTGTCCCAGTACCCCGTTTCCACGTCCTGTGCCGTGAGGACGTTGCCATGCGTGCCCGCCGGCATATTCAGTTCGGCGAAATGAATGGCGACGTTGGCGGCACCGTTTTCGTCAGGCAGTTCAATTGCGCCGGCCGTCGCTGCGGCAGCAGCAGTCGATGCCAGTTCCGCTTGTGTGGCGTAGAGATTGCTGAGGTCAACGGCGAGCGCAGCAAAGCCCAGCAGCACGACCAGCGCGATGACCAGCATCAGCAGGATCGCCGCGGATCGCGGTGCTCCCGTACGTGTGGCGCTGGTCGTGTGGTCACTCTTCACGGCGCATCGTCACCCGGACCTGCATGTCGCCGCTCCCGAACAATCCCAGGGGATCGCCCAGCGCCGCCTCGCTCGTCGGCACGGCGACTTCGACCCAGCGTTCCACGCCCGTGTCGGCTTGCGGCGAGGCGGTCACGGTGTAATTGAGGCTGGTCCCGCTCAACAGGTCCTGCGCCAACTGCTCGGACTCGCCGGCCGTGAATTCCTGTATGGCGTAACTTCGGGCCGCCTCGCGCGCCGCGTTGAGCATCGCATGGCGCACGAAGAACACGCTGGAGAACTCCATGATTCCCAGCAGCAGCAGCAGAAAGATGGGCAGCACGAGGGCGAATTCCAGCAAGGCCGCCCCCGACCGTCGAGATCGCACGGCACGTCTCCCGCTCATTCCCGTCTCCAGTAGTGAAGGTCATCATACGAACTGGCGGGGACCGCGGACAAGTCGCAGCCATAACGCCCGCGTCCAGGATGCGCTCCTGCCTGCGGCGCGCTTGCCGCACGGCGGTCGCGCCTCGATAATCGCCGGCAAAATCCGTTGCCCCTGCCGGGCGATCCTGGAAATCGATCGCTTGCCTGAGAGAGTTGAAGGCGCGGATGAATCTGGACCGAAAGGCGAAATCATGCCTGACATCGCAGACAACTCAACCGGGGCCGCGATGGTGAGTCGCCGTTCGCTGTTGTGCGCGGCGGTTGGCACAGGGGCCGCGGCCTTGGCCGCACAGAAAGCACTCACCGAGGAACCGGCCGCGACGAAGCGACGCATTCGCCAGTCACTCGTGAACTGGTGCTATCGGCCGCACTGGGGAGACATCGACGAGTTCTGCAAAGTCGCGGTCCAGCTCGGCTGCCTGAGCATCGAACTGGGGGATCCACAGGACTGGCCGACGCTGAAGAAACACGGGCTCACCTGCGCCATCGCCGGCAGCCACGGCTTCAAGGTCGGCTTCAACAACCCGGGCGAGTGGGCCGAATGCACAGCCAGGATCCGCGAACGGATTGACCAGTGTGTCGACTTTGGCGTGGAGCGGGTGATCACGTTTACGGGTTATGCCAACGGCCTGTCAAAGGAAGAGGGGGCCGGGAACTGCGTCAAGGGACTGAAGCAGGTTGTGGGTTACGCCGAGCAGAAGGGGGTCACACTCTGCCTCGAAATGCTCAATACGCGCGACGACTCACACCCGATGAAGGGACACCCCGGCTATCAGGGGGATGACACCGAGTACTGCATCGACATCATCCAGCGCGTCGGCTCGCCGCGGCTCAAACTGCTGTTCGACATCTACCACGTGCAGATCATGAACGGGGACGTGATCCGCCGCATCCACCGGCACAAGGAGTACCTCGGGCACATCCACACGGCCGGCAATCCGGGGCGGGGGGAACTGGATGCCAAACAGGAGATCAACTACCCGGCCGTGATGCAGGCCCTGCTCGACGTTGGCTACGACGGGTATGTGGGGCAGGAGTTCATTCCCACGCGGGATGCGCTGGCGGGGCTGCAGGAGGCGGTGGCGCTCTGCGATGTATGACTGGGGATTCCGCGTGCTTGAATACCGGCCAATGACGGCCTCCAGCGGAAGTCGTGGTTCGCAGCGAGGTTGAAAACGCCGCCGCCCGTCCGACGTGCTGCTGAGTCAATACCGAAAAATGAGCGGTCGGCACAATCTCCCGCCAAAAAACAGTGGCGTGATCCGCCCCGGATCGATTAACCTTGCCGGATGCGCTCCAGATTGGCTGGCTGGCGAGACAGGCTGCATCGAAACGGGGCAGGGAGGCGTTGGTGTCGCTGTCGAGGCTGATGGAAGAGAAATTCCGCGGAGACGTCCGTTTTCGCGGCGCTGCGTATCTGCAGGCGGATCGCGTCGCGATTACGCGCGTGACACCCGACCACGTCTACGGCGTGGTACGGGACGGCGTCGAGTACCACACGCAGCTCAGCCGGCAGAACGGCGACCTGCGGATGTTCTGTACGTGCGTCGGCGAGGGGCAGACCCGCGAACCGGCCTGCAAGCACCTGTGGGCGACGATCCTGGCGTGCGATCAGGGCCAACTGGTGACCGGTACTCCCGCGCGGGGCCACCTGCCGCCGTTCGTCGCCGAGACCGAGCCGCCGCCGACCCGCATCGAGGACGACCTGTGGGACGACGACCTCCCGGGACGGGACGTGTTCGTGCCGCGCGAGACGAGTGCTCCGCGCAAGCCGGTGCTGCAGCCGCGCGCCCGCGACTGGGAGGTCAAGCTCAGTCAACTGCGCAGCGAGTTGCCGGGCAGCCCCGGTTCGGATTCGGCGACTGACCGTGAACGGGAGATCTACTTCGAAATCGACGTCCGAGAAAGCTGGACGGCCGGCGAACTGGTGGTACAGACCTCGCAGCGGCAGCGGCGGGCCAGCGGGCAATGGGGCAAACTCAAGCCGCTCAAGGTGCGGCCCGGCCGCCTGGACGACGTCGAGCATGAGGACGACCGGCGGATCCTGGCTTATCTCGTCGGGGGGACGCCGGAACGCTCGGGCTGGTACGCGCAGCAGGCGGAGTTTCAGTCATCAGTCTATCGCTACCGTGTGCCGTACGACCTGTGCCTGCTGCTGCTGCCGATGATGTGCGCCACGGGCCGCGTGCGCGTTCTGGACGAGGACGAGACCCGGCCCCGGCCGATCCAGTGGGACGAAGGCGCGGCATGGACGCTGACGGTCGTCGTGCGGCGCGACAAAGAGGCCCAGACCTGGCCGCTGCACGGCGAGCTTCGCCGCGATGGGGAGTCGCTGCCGATCGGCGAGGCCCTGCTGATCGTCCCTGGTGGGCTGGTCCTGCACGAACACCGACTGAGCCGGCTGGAGGACTTCGGGGCGTTCGGGTGGGTGAAGCTGCTGCGGGGTGGCGGGGGACTCGCCGCGAAGTTCGGCGAGGAGCACGACCTGATCGAGTCGCTGCTGGATATGCCGGCGCTGCCGCGGCTCGACCTGCCGGACGAACTTCGTCTGGAAGAGGTCAAGGCGGAGCCGGTCCCGCTGCTCACCGTCCGGTCGCCGCGCAACAAGGGGTGGAAACACGAACGCATCCAGGGCGCGGTCGAGTTTGAATATCTGGGAGTACGGGTCAGCGCCTCGAATACGCAGTGGGCGATCGTGCAGCGCGAAATGCGGCGGTGCATCCTCCGGGACCGGGACCGCGAAGGCGCCGCCTGGGCCCGCCTGCAGGAATTGTCGTTCCGACGCCTGCTGGACCATCGCCGGACCGCACACGACGTGGAGATTGCCGCAAGCGACCTGGGGCGGGCCGTCCGGGCGCTGGTGGCGGATGGATGGCAGGTTCGGGCGGACGGGCAGCCGGTGCGACAGGCGGGCGAAATCCAGTTCCGCGTGCGATCGGGGATCGACTGGTTCGAACTGTCGGCCGACGTCGACTTTGGAGGCCGGTCGGCCAAGTTCCCGGAACTCCTGGCGGCGCTGGCCCGCGGTGACAACACCGTGCGGCTGGACGACGGATCGCTGGGCATCCTGCCCGAGGAATGGCTGCAGCAGTACGGCATCCTCGCAGGCCTGGGCGCCGCACACGGGGACCACGTGCGATTCTCGACGTCGCAGGTCAGCCTGTTGGACGCACTGCTGGCGGCACAGCCGTCGGTCGACGTCGACGAACGGTTTGCGGAAGTGCGGGGGAGGTTGCAGGCGTTCGACGGCGTCCGTGCCGAGCCGGAGCCGAAGGGATTCCACGGGGAACTGCGGCACTACCAGCGCGACGGCGTCGGCTGGATCAGTTTTCTGCAGGA
>CAZWGW010000053.1:0-16935 GCA_964633565.1 uncultured Planctomycetaceae bacterium | reverse complement strand
AGCGTCGAGGCGGCGAGCCCCGGCGAGGGCCGCGGCAGCACGTTCACGTTGCGACTGCCGCGGCAATACGAGCCTGCCACGACCCCGGAGGTCGAACAGGCCGGGCTCTGCGAGCTGGAACCGCGACGCATCCTGCTTGTGGACGACAATCCGACCGTCATTCGCATGATGAAACTGCTGCTGCAGCATTGCGGGCATGAGGTGGTGGCGGTCGCGGCGGATGGGCCGTCGGCGATCGACGCCGCGCGCGAAACCGTCCCTGACGTCATCCTGCTCGATATCGGCCTGCCGGGGTTCGATGGGTATGAGGCGGCCCGCCGCATTCGAATGCTGCCGGGACTCAAGCACGTCCTGCTGGTGGCGATGACGGGATACGGACAGGAGGAAGACCGGCGCCGCAGCCGCGCGGCCGGCATCGATCACCATATTGTCAAGCCGGTCTCCATACAGACACTGCAGAACGTGATGGCCCGCGCCGTTGTGGCGGACCAGAAATGCGCCGCAATCTGCAATTAACGGCAACGGTCCCCTTCCGGCGGCCGCAGTTCGCCAGGCCAATGACGACGGCTACTCCGCGGGCACACACACGACAAGCTCGCTGCCGTCCGGCTCCGAGCGTCGAATCCCGGCGGAACCGCCATGTGCGGCCGCAATGCGTTGCACCAGTGTCAGTCCGCAGCCGAGGCGTCCGGCGCTGAAATCCAGCTTCGGGCCGCCGTGAACGAAGAGGCCGAATACGTGCGACCGCAATTCTGGCGGAAAGCCGGGACCGCTGTCACGCACCTGAAACTCCGCCGACCGGCCGCGCCGTTCGACGACAACGTCGATCCGGCCGCCGGCAGTGGAAAACCGCGCGGCGTTATCCAGTAGCTCCAGGAGGGCCTGTTGCAGCAACTCCGGATCCGCGCGGATCGTTGTCACGGCATCGGAGAACTCCAGGTTCAGCGTGTGACGCCGTTTGTCCAGCGCGGGGCGACATTCGTGCACGGCACCATGTACGATGTCGGCGACCCTCGCCGAATCGAACTGCGGTTCGATGCGCCCGGAAATACAGCGGCCGATCCGCTGAAACCGCCTGGTCAGCGCGAGCAGTTCGGACATGTGGCCGTGGAGCGCCGCATGGAGTTCTTCCGGACCGAGTGGCCGCGAACGGCCCTGCAGATCCAGGATCATCTGCAACGGAAACGCCAGATTGCCCAGCTCATGCGCCAATTCGCGAAGGAACTGCCCCACCCTGCGTTCAAGTTCGACGACGTCCGTAGCGTCGCCTGGGTCTCGAGCATCCGCCGTGCGGTTTTCAGCATCGCTCCAGTCTGGATTTTTTTGCATCAAGGAGGAGTGGCACCGGTGTGTACGTCGCAGGAACTCTGGATGCCGACTGCCAAGGGGCCAGCCGTACGGTCTGCACCGGATTCTAACTCTGACACGCGGCGGCCGTCGAGCACGGTCGATTCTCAGCCGGTCAACAGTTTCCGAAGCCTGCGGAGCACGCGCCGCAACCTGTGCTTGCGCGGCCGCAGGCTGGCGATGCGCTGTGTCAGCCGGCCATGGCTCGAACCGATTGTCGCCTGACGGTGGTGCTCATCGTATCCCCCGCTTTTTCGTGTGCCCAGAACTCCAGAATTCCGCACGGCATGCTCCTCCGCGCTGCTGGGGGAAGGTTGAAGCAGAACATCATGCCGGTGAGCGCGGCATCGCGACATCGGGACAAACACGGCGCGGGTCGTACGGTTTTGCCGGACGCACAGACGTTCAGACAACGCCGTCTGACCCGGACGCTTGCGGGGCGTCCGGGTCTCAACTCTCAATCCCGCCCAATCGATCTAGTCGTCGTCATCCGATCGACTGCGCCAGCGTCCCCACCCGGAAAACGCGAGCGTGCCTCGATCATCGCGGTCACAGCAGGCCTGCAGGGCCGGCGCCGGACAGTTCACCGTCTGTTCAACCATGCGGCAGACCGGCACTTCGATCTGTCGCTCAACCTGGACCGGCACCTGCACGGTGTATGTCTGCGTCTGTTCCTCCTGCACCATCCGACAGACCTGAATCGTTCGCGTCCTCGTCTCCGGCTCGCAGACGGTCACGTCGAACGAGTATTCCTCCTCGCGCGGAACCTGCCGGCAGACCTGGATCGTGCGGGTCCGTTCTTCCGGCCGGCAACGGTTGACCGTGTACGTGTACTCTTCCTCGCGCTGCACCTGGCGCGGCACCTGGACCGTGCGCGTCCGTTCCTCGGCACGGCAGAGATTCACGGTATACGAGAATTCTTCCTCGCGCGGCACGCGGCGACAGACTTGAATCGTCCGGGTGCGTTCTTCCGGGCGACACAGTTGCACCGTATAGGTGTACTGCTCCTCGCGCGGAACGCGCCGACAGACCTGGATCGTCCGGCTGCGCTCTTCCGGTCGGCACAACTGCACGGTATAGGTGTACTCTTCCTCCCGCGGCACCTGCCGGCAAACCTGAACTGTGCGAGTCCGCTCTTCGGGACGGCACAGATTGACCGTGTACGTGTATTCTTCCTCGCGTGCCACGTGTCGGCAGACCTGAATTGTCCGGGTCCTTTCCTCCGGATGACACACGGTCACCTGGTACTCGAACGTTTCTTCGCTGACGACTGGACGGCACACCGTGCGCGTGACCTGTTCCTCGACGATATTCGGCTGCCAGCGTTGCACCGTCCGCGTGCAGCACGGGTTGCACGGGTCGCAGATCGCTTCACAAACCCACCGGCCGCGATCGACGCAAATTGTGTGCGTCTGCTCCTCCTGGACAAGGTTCGTGACGCAGCGCGTCCCGGTGCGGGTTTCCGTTGACGGCACCAGCACGGTGTACGTCTGCTCGACGTCTTCCGTGACCGTCTCAAAAACGGTGCGGGTTGCGGTCCGCTCTTCCGAATAGGGGACCATGACGGCAAACGTCTGCTCAACGTCCTCGGTGATGGTGTCGCAGACGGTCCGCGTTGCCGTCCGTTCCTCGGTGTACGGGACCATCACGGTGAACGTCTGCTCGACGTCTTCCGTCACATCGTCACAAACGATCCGCGTCGCAGTGCGCTCCTCGGTATAGGGGACCATGACCGTGAATGTCTGTTCGACGTCCTCGGTGACGTTGTCGAAGACCGTCCGCGTTGCAGTGCGCTCCTCGGTAAGGGGGACCATCACCGTGTACGACTGCTCGACGTCGTCCATCACCGTCTCGCAGACGATGCGGGACGCAGTCCGCTCTTCGGAATAAGGGACCATGACGGTGAACGTCTGCTCGACGTCTTCGGTGACCGTGTCGTAGACAGTGCGTGTCGCGGTGCGCTGTTCCGTGCGCGGCACGAGCACGGTGTACTCCTGCGTCCGCTCTTCCATCACCGGCCGCGACACCAGCACTGTCCGTTCGCGCTGCTCGGTCCTGTACTCGATGCAGGGGACCGTGCGAGTTTCCGTCGTCCACTGCGGCACAAGCACGGTCCGTTGCACGGGTTGGCACGCCGGAGCGCAGGCAATCGGCACACACGGCAAGCAGGCGGCAGTGCAGGGCGCAGCGCCGCAGGGACTGCGATACGCCCCGCAGTCTCCTGCGTGGGCGATGGTTGTGGCGAGCAGTATCGCCAACCCGGACATTCCCAACATCAGTCTGTTCATGTTCAGACCCCCTGGTACGAGTGTGCGCGACCCCAGGGCTGCGGCAACACTCCGCAGCTCAGCCGCCGACCTGCAGGTCAAGCCGCGGCGATATGCCCTTTTCCCGACTTCGACCTGCCGAAACCATCGGGAGAAACCGGAATCTTGAGATTGGCCGGATCAGGACGGCGATACCGAGCTTCGCTCGGGCGAGTGCACCAGCCGGCGGAATACTCAGGAAGCGAAAACGCCCGCTCTCTGACTCGGAGAGCGGGCGCTCGACATCCTTGTTTTCAGAAGCCCGAATTATGCGGGCTATTGCGGCTTCTCGGTCCGCGGTTTTGGCTCGGTACCCGGTTTCGGCTCGGTCCCCGGCTTTGGTTCAGTCCCGGCTTTGGGCTCAGTCCCCGGCTTCGGTTCGGTCCCCGGCTTTGGTTCGGCGCCCGGCGTACCCGGTCGAGGCCTTTCTCCCGGCGCTGGTTTCGTTCCCGGGCGGTTTGGGTCGTCACGGTCTCCCCGGCTGCGATCGTTCGGATCGAGATCGGGGCGAGAGACGTTTCGTTCCTTCAGGTCTTGCGCGTAGAAACGGTTCACCTGGACGATCCACGGTGCGGATCGTCCGAGCTGGATTTCGCTGATCACGACGGTGGGCGCCGTTCGGATGCGCTGTGCGGTCAGCGGCACCATCAGGAAATGGGCGTCTCCGACAAAGTGGGGCTCAACCAGGACCCATGGAACGACGGGCTGCTTGCCGCCGAGGTCCGCGAGAACACCTGTGTCGAGGATGAGGTACTCGATCTGGTTTGTGCGCGATTCGATGAACAGATCCTGAACGGTGCCCAGGTCCTCGTTGCCGCTCCCCTTCACTTTCATTCCGATCAGGTCACTCGCCTTGAAGAACCCGTCGCCGTCCGCATCGGCCTGCGCGGCGGCTCCCGGCCTGGCGACCCGTTCGGCAGGCTGCCTCTCCTGGGCATTCCCGATGCACGCTGCGCAAAGTCCGAAAGCCACGGCCCCCAATATTGTCCGTCCAAAAGTCTTCATGTTCGATTCCTTCTCATGTGCATTCCCGCGTTGCCGCACCGCAACTCCGCGGTGCATCGTGCGACCATAGGCGAGAACGGACGCGCTCACTATCCGGAGCAGTTCCCGGTCCGGAACAGGTGCCGTGGGAAGGCGACGCATCGGGCAATTCCGGACATCTTCGGTTGCGGGATCGAATCGCGCTGGACGGAGGAAACTCCGGGCCCTACCATTTGAAAGGGTCAGGGGGTTCCCGATGCACAGGGGCTGACACCGGGGAGTCCCCGATAAACGGATGCGGGCAGGACGCGCGAGCCGCTCGAGCGTTCCGGGTCCATGCCTCCGAACCGAAGCCTCGGATCGGAACGGACGGTTCCAGGACGTTGAACCAACCCGCCGAACGGAATCCACATGCCCACCAGCATTCCTCACAGGGCGCTCGTGCAGCGCCCCTGTCCGAGTTCCCCGCGCGGTTGTCCGGCGCACCGGATCGCCGTGTTGCTATCGTTCGCCGCAGCCGTTTGGGCGATTTCGACAAGCCCCCTGAGCGCGGCAAGCCATCGCACGGAGAATTTTGACGTTTCAGCCAGTTCAAGTGCGACCGCACAACTCATCGCCCGGCAGGCGGAGGACCTGCGTTCCACACTCTCGCAGGAATGGCTCGGCGCGAGTCTGCCGGCATGGCCGCAGCGATGTGTCGTACAGGTCAACACGGGTGTGGACCGGCTGTCAGGCGATACGACTTACACCATCGTCCATGGCCGCGTGACGCGCTGGCAGATGGTCCTGAACGGTCCTGTCGAACGGATTGTGGAGACGCTTCTGCCACACGAAGTGTTGCACACAATTCTGGCTTCACATTTCAGGAATGCCGTTCCCCGCTGGGCTGATGAGGGAGCAGCGCTGTCCGTGGAAGCCGAGGCGGACCGGCACCGCCTGTGGGCCCAGGAAGGGGCGCGTCTGACAAAGGGACCGTGGCAGCCGTTGCAGGAAATGTTCAACACGGACACCTACCCGGAGGACCGCGGCAACCTCCGCGCCTTTTATGCGCAGGGAGCAGTCGTCACGGAATTCCTGCTGGCCGGTGGAAAGACCCGGTTCTTGGAGTTCATACAGCTCGGCATGCGCGACGGCTGGGACCGGTCGGCGGCAGCCTGTTATGGCTTCGCCGACGTAGCGAGCCTCGAATCCGCATGGATCGGATGGTTGCGGAACAAGCGGCCGGTTGTCGTCGTCGCCAACGATGAAACTCTGGCCGCTGCCGTGGCGCGGCACAGAACCGTACAGAGTCTGGCGGCGATCGGCACGGAGGACGACGCCGCTACTCCGCAGGTCGAAGGATCAACCGGGACCGGCTTTGACCGACGGAATCGCTACGGCAACCCGTGAACCGATCCGACACGAGCGCGCCGCTCGTCGGTCGACTATTCGTTCTCATTCTCCTTCGGGAGCGTGACGTCGACGTCGGGAACGGGGATCGTTCTCTTTTCCGTTTTCACGTCAATGTCGGTCGGCACGTCGATTTCTTTCTCTTCCTGATGCACGTCGATATCCGGCCCGCGCATGTCGACGTCGGGCAGTCGCCCGCCCTCGACCTGGACATCCGGCAGTTCCCCTTCGTCTTTCACGTCGATGTCGCAGCCGGCGGCCAAGCCCAGCAATGCGGCCGCCACGGTTGTCGGCAATCTCCACATGGTTCTTCTCCGTGTTGGAATGATTCAGCGATGGCGCGTCGCAAACAGGTGCGGCAAAGGTCATGCCGGAGTGCCTGGGGAGTGGCCGCAATCGTTCTCCGTGGAGAATGCACGCCAGTTGATCGAATACAACTGGTCGCTCTCCAGACAGCTTGGAAGCTGGGAGACCGCGTCGATGCCGGACGATTCGACTGCGACCCCGTCCGTGACCGGGGTCGCCGATGATCGCGCGGTCGGGCGAATCCCGATTTCCGGCCCATGATCTGAGGATTGGCTGCGCACTGCACCTGCGGGCGCGCACGTTGCACAGAGGCGGCGCCGAGTTCAGCACGCAGGCTGGTCGGAGTTCCGATCGTGAACTGCGATGCGCGCATGGTCGTCGCGCGGAGTTTACCGAATGTTTGAAGGAGAGTCACAATGAAATGCAGTTGGAAGAACGCAGGCAGCACATTCACGATGCTGCTGTGGGGCGGAGTTTTGCTTGGGCAACAGGCAGACATCGAAGCCCGCAGTAATGTCCCTCCGGCGAACGATGCCGCGGCTGGCGCGGAGGCGGACTTGCCGCCGGCGCCGCCCGGTAAGGAGCGTGGACCGGATATCGACGCCGGGGCGAAAACGGACGGCGCGATCGATGCGGACGCGGAACGCGACCCGGTTGATGCGAATGCCTCAGGAAGAAGCCGCGCCGGCGCTCGCGGGAACACCCGGGGCGACGCTGCAAACCGGGCTGCATTGGGCGTCCGATTTGAGGCCGACGGACAAGACGACTTGACGATCGGCAGAGTTGTCCCAGGGAGTCCGGCGGCGCGGATTGGCCTGCGGGCGGGGGATCGCATCGTTTCAGTCAACGGCCAGACGTACGACGGCACGGACGCGTTCGTGGACGCTGCCGGCCGGTTCTCGCTCGATGAGGACGCCGAGATTGTCTTTCTGCGCAATGGCGTCGAGCAGACGGCGAGCGTCCGGTTTGCCCCTTGGGGCACGATCTACGGCGATGGGGCGGCACGCACGCACACGACACTGCGGCCCTCATTTGAGAGCGGCGCACCGGCTCCGGCCGATGTTCAGTCGCAGGGATCCGTGAATCGCGGCTACGTGGCGCCGCAATTCGATCGGTACGGGGCTTATCCGCAGTACCCGCGCTTCTACCGGTATCGCTCGTGGGACGCCGATGAATTCGATGACGACGACTGCTTCGATGATTGAGCGTCGATTCAGCAAAACACAGACGTGCGGGCAAACGGGGCAGGACTGCGTGCAGTCCTGCCCCGTTCTTTGTTGCCGCGTCGCTCACATGGCGTGACGCGAGGGGCAACGTGTCGGTGCGCTGAGTGATCAACAACCACAACGGACGCGCAGCGAACCGGCGCGGCACCGGTCGCGACAGACGCTGTCGCTCTCTGGACGCAATGCGTCCCGCGCAACCTGCGGCCAGCGTTGTGGTTGGCGTGGAACGCCGGCAACGCCGACTGCATTGTGCTGTGCATTGGCGCACGAGTTGCAAAGCTGCACGGCGGGCCAGGATTTGGATCGCACCCCACAGCACAATGGAGTCCAAGCAATGATTACGCGTCAGGAACTGGAAGGCCAATGGAACCAGGTCAAGGGCAAGATCCAGAAACGGTGGGGCGGGCTCACCGACGACGAACTGCAGCGCGCGAAGGGCAACGCCAACGAACTGGTCGGTGTGATCCAGCAGCGAACGGGAGAGACGCGCCGGACTGTCGAGGAATTTCTGGCCGAAGCCGTGAAAGGGGGCGAGACGATCGTGCAGCACGCCGTCGAGACAGCCCGGGAATACGCCGACCACGCCGCTGACGCGGCTCGGAAGGGATATGACGAGGTCTCCGCCCGCGTGAATACCGGCATCGATCAGGCGCAGCAGGTCGTGCGGCGGAATCCGATGGAGTCGGTCGCTGTTGCGTTCGGGGCCGGATTGATCGCGGGGGTTGTCACCGGGCTGATCCTCAAGTCGCGCTAAACGTCGCTGCGGACGATAACCATTCGAGACAAGGAGCGTTGCGTCATGATGGCCGAAACTACCACAAGAGCGAGACACCTGCACGACGACGAGACCGCCCGGCTGACGACGCGTTGCCGCCATGCGGCGGAGGCAGCGCTGGATGATTATCCGTTGACGACAACCATCGGCGCGTTCGCGGTCGGCCTCACGCTGGGCGTCGTCGCCGGGGCCGCCCTGGCGCGGCCGTTTCACAGTCATGAGCGGCACACCGCCGAGTCGCTGGGCCGGCGCATTCTGGACGCCGTGCGGGACTACGTGCCGCAGTCGGTCAACCAGTACCTGCCCGGCTGACGGAGGCCGTCATGGAGGCGACAAACCACACGGCCGATGAGATCCGCCGGCAGATGCAGTTCGCCCGGCAACGGGTGCGGGACGAGGTCGAGGAAGTCGTCCAGGACGCGAAGCAGTTTGCCGACTGGCGCTTCTATCCACGCCGCTTTCCGTGGGCGACGCTGGGCCTCGCAGCCGCAGTCGGGTACGCGCTGATCCCGCGACGGCTCGAAATCGTATCGCCGGATGTGGACACGCTGCAGGAGCTGGCGCGTCAACACAGGCTGGTCGTCGAGAACAAGCCCGCTCCGTCGCGGAAACGAGGGCTGCTGGATGCAGCTCTGAGCCTGACGGGACGGGCGCTGCTGAGGGCCGGGGTCGCCTTTGCCAGCCAGTACGTCGGAAAACGCTTCGATCACACGGCCGGGCTGCACGAGGAGATGCCGGCATGATCCAGCGTGGTAACGGCCGATCGAAATCCGGCGCGGCAGGCGTAAACCGCTTGCCGGAAGAGCGCGAACCAACTCCAGCAGTCTGGGAGCGCGCCGAAGACTGGCGGACTCGCGCCGGGACCTGGATCGCGCAACATCCCCTGACCTGTATTGCCGCCGCATTGACCCTGGGAGCGACGATCGGATGGCTGATCAAGCGACGATAGATCGACGGAGCAACCGCCCGACGCGGATTCGCGCCAACCTGGCGGGATTGGCGCACGACGCCTTGACGCTCGCCGAGCTGCAGGTGCAATTGCTGACTGTGGACCTGCGGGACGCGCGGCGGGGGGCGGGGACTGCGCTGAGCCAGGTGCTGTTCGGCGCCGTACTCGCGCTCGGGTGCGTGCCGGTGCTGATCCTGGCCGCGGCACACCTGTTGATCGAATTCGCAGAATGGCCGGCAAGCGGCGCCTACGCCGTTGTGGCGATCCTGGCGGCCGTTGTGGCGATTCTCTTCCTCCGCGTGGGGTGGAGGCGCACTTCGCAGGCGCTCGCCACAGTGCAGCGGTCGCGTACGGAACTTGTGGAGACGCTGCGGTGGCTCAAGGAATCGCTGCGCCCGGCCGAGCCGTCGAATGGCAGTTTCAGCGACCGGGACGACTGTTCGTGACACCATTTTTGAGAGAGTCGCTCGAAAGGGACCATCCATGGAGACGAAATACATGAGTCCACAGAACACGCCCAGCCTGATGAACGCGCCGGCTCCCACCGGGAACCAGTCGCGATCACAGCCGAGCCTGCACCCCACCGACGATTTTCTGACCTACGTGCGCGAATACGCACGGCAGAAGCCCGATATCGCGGCGTTATGGTGCTTCGGTATCGGATTTGTGCTGGGCTGGAAGCTGAAGCCCTGGTGAAGGTGACTTGGCCCCGCACGGGCAGGGAGAAGGAGATGCCGCGCACGTGTTCCGAGCCGGTCCCCGGCACAGGCGTCCCGGTCACGGCTGCAGCCGCGATCCGCGACGAACGCGCCGCCGCCGTTTGCCCGCCGCGGTGCGGTCGCGGCGAGGTTCCGTCGACGGAAGCAGTTCGCAGGGAACCGGAAAGCACTCCCGGAAGCGGCGTCTCAACGGAGGCGCAACGACCGGACGTTCCTGCAATCGATGATGAGCCGTTGATCCCGGCTTCGGCCGTCTGGGGGGGCGCACGATCCAACCGGGCGCTGGTGGTGCTGACGACGCTGGCGCTGCTCGGCGCGGGCTATCTGGCGCGGGCCGTGATCATGCCGGTTGCATTTGCGCTACTGCTGACGTTGCGCCCGGTGGTGCGTCACCTGAAGCGCCGCGGCCTTCCGCTCCCTGCGGGTTCGGCCGCGGTCCTGTTGCTGGTGATTACCGCCCTGTTGATTGGAATCACGTATCTCGTCGGCCCGGCGAAAGACTGGATCGATACGGGCCCGGAGAAGCTGAAGCTCGTCGGCGAGCGGCTCTCTCCCCTGCGAAACCAGTGGGTGCAGA
The DNA here is from genome assembly GCA_964633565.1 of uncultured Planctomycetaceae bacterium. Classification (GTDB taxonomy): domain Bacteria; phylum Planctomycetota; class Planctomycetia; order Planctomycetales; family Planctomycetaceae; genus CAZWGW01. The sequence goes on along the minus strand of CAZWGW010000053.1, from coordinate 6,357 downwards.
TCCAGGAAGCGTCGGAGGAACTGGAAGAACTGGCGCAGGGAAAGTCCGCAGACGAACAACCGGGGACCTTCTGGAACTGGTTCTCTCCGGCTGAGCGGGACCCGGAGCCGGTCGCCGTGGAGGTCAAACAGCCGCGGTTTGCTTCGAATCTGATGGTGCTGAACTCGGCGGGGAGTTTCCTGGCGGCGACTGTGGTGACGTTTGTGCTGGCGTTTTTTCTGCTCAGCGCGGGCGATGTGCTGATCAACAACGTGCTGCGGATCCTGCCGTCGATGCGCGAGAAGCGCAACGCCGTGGAACTGGTGCGCAACGTCGAACAAGGGATCTCGTCGTACCTGTTTACGGTGACGTGCATCAACGTTGTTCTGGGCGTCGTGCAGGGCGTGGCGATGTGGCTGCTGGGCGTGCCGAATCCCGCACTCTGGGGCGCGATGTGCTGCGTGCTGAATTTCATTCCCTATCTCGGCGCCCTGCTGGGGACGATCGTCGTCTTTCTCGTGGCGGTGCTGACATTTGACACGCTGGCGTTCGCCGCGCTGGTTCCGGCGACGTACTTTGCGATCACGGCCCTGGAAGGCAATCTGATCACGCCCGCCATCCTCGGGCGGTCGATGAGCCTGAACCCGGTCATGGTCTTTCTGTTCCTGACGTTCTGGGGGTGGATGTGGGGGATCGGCGGGGCGCTGCTTGCCGTGCCGCTGCTCGCCATGCTCAAGATCGGATTCGACCAGTTCGAGCGCACGAAACCGATTGGAACGCTGCTGGGGGGCTGAATCTCGCTGCGTTTCGCGCGGCCTGACATCCCGGCAATGCCCGGCGAGTTGATGCCGGACATCGACGTTGGCTCGCCGTTTTGAATGCACTGATCGCGGCAGTACTCGTTCAGGGCGATGCTCTGCCCCCGCCGATTGACCGGCACAAGCTGTTGAACGTGCTGTTCTGGCAGTACAATCGACGTGCAAAAACAGGCGATCAATCAGCCACGGGGCGCCGGGAGCGACTCACGCGATGGGAACGATACTCGTTGTCGATGATGACCGCTCCACGCTGCATCTGATCGAGCGTTCGCTGGAGCGGGCCGACGCCGGACTCAAGGTCGTGACGGCCCGATCGGCCGAAGAAGGGCTGGTGACGGCGCAGCAATTGAAACCGGACGTCGTGTTGCTCGATATCATGCTGCCGGGAGCGTCGGGGCTGGAAGTGTGCCGACAGTTTCAGGAACTCGATCGGCGGTTGCCTGTGATCTTCATGACGGCGGGCGCCGGAAGCCAGTCTGCGATTGAGGCGACCGAGCTGGGTGCTTACGACTACCTGGCCAAGCCGCTGCACCTGTCCCAATTGAACGACCTCGTGCTCAAGGCGCTCGAAACGCGCCGCATGATGAGCGTGCCGGTGGCATTGTCCGCGGCCGAACCGGACCAGCGCGACGTCGACCTGTTCGTCGGGCGCAGTCCGCAGATGCTGGATGTGTTCAAGGCCATCGGCCGCGTCGCCAAACAGAACGTGACCGTGCTCATACGCGGCGAGAGCGGGTCCGGAAAGGAACTCGTCGCGCGGGCGCTGTACCAGCACAGCGATCGCGCGAGTCGGCCCTTTGTGGCGGTCAACTGCGCGGCGCTCCCGGATACGCTGCTGGAAAGTGAGCTGTTCGGCCACGAAAGGGGATCGTTTACCGGGGCCGACCGGCGGCGCATCGGCAAATTCGAGCAATGTAACGGCGGCACGATATTCCTCGATGAAGTCGGCGACATGTCGCCGCTGGTGCAGGGGAAGGTTCTGCGGCTGCTCCAGGAACAGCGATTTGAACGCGTGGGCGGGAATGAAACGATCGAAACGGACGTGCGACTGGTCGCCGCGACCAATCGCAACCTGGAATCGATGGTCGAGGAGGGAGATTTTCGCGCCGACCTGCTGTACCGTCTCAACGGTGTGACGATCCAGTTGCCGCCGCTGCGAGAGCGAGCCGACGACATTCCGCTCCTGCTGCAGCACTTTCTGACTCGGGCCCGCAATGAACTCAAGAAGCCTGAGATCGAGGGGATTTCTCCCGACGCACTCGAAATCCTGCAGCGGCACGCCTGGCCAGGCAATGTCCGGGAGTTGCAGTCGGTGGTGCGGCAGGCTGTATTGAAAGCCACCGGGCCAGTCATCGTGCCGGAGTTTCTGCCGGCAGAGCTTTCAAGCAGATCCCCCGCTGACGTCCGCAACCCGGATTCGGGGCTGCCCGATGCAGACTTGCGTGCATTCATCGAGCAGCGTTTGCAATGCGGCTCGACGAATCTCTACGCCGAAGTAGTGGAGATGATGGAGCGGTATCTGTTGACCCGAATCCTGCAGGAGACGGGTGGGAACCAGAAACAGGCCGCAGAAATCCTCGGGATTACGCGCGGCAAGGTACGCGACCGCATTGCGGCCTTTGACATCTCGTTCGACAAGAGCGTGGCCATTCGCGACGGCTGACCGATGCCGGATCCCCTCGAGTGGCTATTCGCCGACCACGTTGACGTCTCTGCGCCCCTCACGGGGCGCTTCACGTCCAGGCGACATGGTCGATCTGCTCCGTGGCGGCTTCCTATCTCAGGCGAACGGACAGAGTTGCGCCCGTGCCGCGCGGCAAATGGCTCGCGTGGCACATGCTTTGCGTGATTCCTCATCAGTCAGGTCGCCGCAATGCGATTGTCGCGGAGCGGCAAAGTCGGGCTGGAACTCCGTGTTTGGGCCACGGTGTTCGGCGTCAGCGACCTGGAGTCAGGTCGCGAAACCAGTCACACAGGCCCAGATGAGGAGATTCGCCATGTTGTCATGGGCAGTCCTGTTTCTGATTATCGCATTGATCGCGGGGGTCCTGGGATTCGGCGTCGTGGCCGGCACGGCCGCCTGGATCGCCAAAGTGCTGTTTGTCGTGTTCATCATCCTGTTCCTCGTCTCCCTGCTCACAGGCCGAAGCGCCCGTGTGTAGTGTGACAGCCGGGGGACCTCGCGCAGGTTCAGGTTCGGCGATGACTGATCACATGGGGCGCAACAGTCCGTGGCGGACTCGCAGTGGACGGAGACTCCGGACCAGTCTGCGTGACGGCGCGACGGTCGTTGCCCTCAATGACCCGGCTCGGGAGGATGCCCAGGCTTCCCGGGCCGGTTTCTTTGCGCTGCCGGCGTCGATCCTACAAGCCTCGCCACGGCATCGTTACGATTGGACTGCCTTCCATTGACTCGTGCGCCTGATCGATGGCGGGCTGCGTAACGGATAGTGAAGTCGATGTCATCTCCAATGCCACCTCGTTTCGACGACCGGTGCGAACCGCGGGTTCTCGATCTTCCGGGCGCGATAGAGCGCTTCGGAGGAGACCAACAACTCCTGCGAGAACTTGCAGTGATCTTTCTGGAGGACAACGTCGGTCTGTTGCAGGATTTGAAGTCCGCGCTTGCCGAAGATGACAGGGAGCGGACGGAACGCTTTGCTCACAGCCTCAAGGGCGTCGCCGCAAATCTTGGCGGGCTGCGGCTCGAATCGGCAGCCCTCGCAGTCGAGGATGCCGCGCGGGCCGGACGTCTGAAACTGGCAGCGCTCGCAATTGAACCACTGACAGTCGAAATGAATCGACTCGTCGACGCGCTGCGGCGGACGGTCCTGGTCGAGCAGCCAATCACGGCCGATTGACGAGCCATCGCATCAGGACACAGTCCTGTGGGCGGTCTGGTGCCAGCCTGAGCGATTCACGGCCACCCGACTGCACGCGAGTCATCCAGGCTTAATGTCCTGGACCGCGGCAGCAGCACCTCCTCAACATTCGATCTCGCCGTTCCCGGCATTGTGCATCGGGGAAACTCCGCGGCGATCCCCCAACAGACCGGGTTGGCACGAAGTGTGCGGCCATTCTGAGCTGGATGCTTACTCTCCGTCGGACCGCGTTGTTCGCGCTGCGGAGTTGGAGAACCCTCAAATCGAAGGACAAGCCATGAACCAGCAGACTCTCAAGGGTGATTGGATGGTGCTGAAGGGCAAGATCAAGGAGAAGTGGGGCAAGCTGACCGACGATGATCTTGACGTCATCGAAGGACGACGCGACCAGCTTGCCGGGGCGATTACGAAGCGGTACGGCTACGCGAAGGAGGCTGCGGAGCAGCAGGTGCGTGACTTCAGCGACGCACTTTCCCGCGACCCCACGTGCTGCCCATGAATCCCCCACGCCAGGATCGACTCACTGTCGCCGGACCGGCCCTATGGCCACTGCTCGAGGAGGCAGAATCATGATCTCACTCTCTCGCATCTTCCGCATCTTTTCCGCCGTCGCGTGCGCGACTGCTGCGGCGTCCGCAGGCCAGGCGAACGCCCAGGACCCGGTGCCTGCACCGACGCCCCGGCGGGAGGTTCGCATCGATGACGACCCGCTCAAGGCCCGCTCGGCAGCTCAGAACATCGTATTCGGACAACTCGTCGACGTGGATGAACACCGACTGACTCTGCAGGAGACGGGAGCGGACAAACGCACATCGCTGCGGATTGCGCCGGAGTCACGTGTGTTCATCGATGAAAGGCCGGTGCGTATCACCGAGATCCCGCCGAATTCACGGCTCAAGGTCTATCTCCGCGAAGGCGACGACGCGGTCCTCGAACGCATCGTCGTCGTGAAAGATGACGACCGGCCCGCGGCAGCGACCGTGAGAGACTCGACGTCGCCGGTCGGTTTCGGGATCATCCTCGAGGATGGCGACGCTTTGATTGTGGCGGACGTTCGAGTCGGGGGACCTGCGGACACCGTCGGCATCCGGGCGGGAGATGAACTGCTGGCACTGAACGGCGTGACGCTGACGACTCCGGACGACCTGTTCCAGGAGACCTCACGGCTGAAGACGGGGCGGGCCGCGACGCTGCGAATCTTCCGGGATGAAACCGCACGTGATCTTAAGGTCATCGTCGACGAGGGAGCCCCGGCCCGCGATGGAGTCCGCGTCGCCGCGAGGACGCCCCCCACCACCGTGATCGACGCCGAAGACAAACCGGAAGTCGACACCAAAGTCACCCCGAAAGTGAAACTGGATGTAACCCTTGGGACGGCGACGGACGGCGTGGCCGTCGTCCGGCTGGAGAAGAACTCGCCACTCGCCAGGGCCGGCCTGAAAGACGGCGACCGGATTAAGCAGGTGGCCGGCCGAAATGTACTGACGCCCGATTCCGTATTTCGAGTGCTGAACGAATTCGACGGCGGGTCAAAAGTGGAGCTCATCGTATTGCGGGAGGGAGAGGAGTTGTCGTTCTCGCTGGTTCTCCCGGAAGATCATGAACGGGTGTTGGTGGATGGCGTCGAACCGACTCCCACCGCGGACGGCAACGACAACGTGCGCAGGACGTCGAACGAAACGCACCTTGTGCAGCGCGTCCGGGAACTCGAACAGGCCAACCTGCTGCAGCAGCGCCAGATCCAGTTCCTCTACAACGCGCTGGTCGACACGCGAAATCAACTCGGATATCCGGCGCTGTCGACCGCCGTTCCATTCATCGGCCTCCCGGCAACAGGCGATGGAACCGGCAACGACGGCACAGGCGAAAATGACGGGACGGGTGTCGATGGGACCGGTGTGAACGGAACCGACGCCGGGACAGGGCAACAGCAACGCACCCGGCAGCGACGCTCAATCGAAATCGAATCAGCGCCCGATCCACCGGATGTACCGCGCCGACGGTAGATGCTCCAGCGTCCCGGACGCTCCAGGCGTCCGGGACGCTGCTGTCCTGGAAAGCTGCCGCTCACTACTGCGTAGGCCTTATGCCGTCGGGGCACATTCCGGTCCACTCACACGGAGAAGCACACCCATGAAAGCCATCAGTCAACTGTCGGCATTGTTCGTCACAATGGCGTTCATTCCCGTCGCGGCACAGGATCGCAATGAACTGCCAGACATTCCTCCTCCGCCACCTGCTGCGGCCGGCGCCGGACAGGAAGACCGTCCGGTCTCCGACAACCCGCGGACATTCGCGGAGGAGTCGTCGCCGGCATCGCTGGGCGCGGTCGTCGTCAGCGGCGCGGAGGGGAAGCTGATGGTCACCGAGGTTGTCCCCGGCAGTGCGGCTGCTGCAGCCGGTTTGATGGACGGCGACGTCGTAGTTTCTCTCGATGGGAATTTCATCACCGAAATTGACAGGTTCCACGAGTATGTGGCTGCTCATCCAGACCAGCCGGTCCGGCTGGTGGTATTGCGCGATGGCGTGCAGAAGACCATCGTACTGCACGAGGCGCCCGGGGGGTCGAGGGCGGTCGAAGTTCGACCCGCACTCGGCGTCCGGTTTGTGCAGGGACCCCAGGTGATCCTGGCCGAGGTGCCCGCTGCCCTGGATCCAGAAGTTGGCGTAGGTCTGGG
>CAZWGW010000052.1:0-17004 GCA_964633565.1 uncultured Planctomycetaceae bacterium | reverse complement strand
ACGAAGGAGAACGTGAACACGTCCGTCACGTTGGTGAACAGCGGCAGCACGGAAAGCCGCACGTAACGGCGGTCAGCCGACACGACGGCCCGCACAAACAGGTTGACGCCGTCAGGAATGACGGTGATCTGCGGTTGGAAGCCGACCGAGAAGGCACTCACCACGGGGGTCAGGCTGATGACGAATGGCCGCTGGACCTGGCTCGTCACGGCCCCCTGCAGGCCGTTAAACAGCGTGAGCTTGGGGGCGAACATGAGGTTCGATCGCTCATCCCCCTGGGCCGCGTTCACGAACATGAACGCCTCCAGGTCGCTGAGGATCGCCATGCCGAAGCTCAAGCCGTTTTCCGCCTGAAAGCCGCCGAAGTCGGGCACGCCGAATTCGAAGTGTCCCTGGCGGACGGGGATGTCCAGGTCGGGGCTGAACTGGTCATTGGGCAACAGTCCCACTACCGTGCGGTTCCGCCAGTTGTCACGGCCCACGAGGTTGATGAGCGGGCCGGGCGCGAACGGCGCGTTCGCCAGCACTGTCCCGGTTTGGCCGGTCTGGCCGGTCTGGCCGGTCTGGCCAGTTTGGCCAGCGGTGCCCCCTTGGCCGACGCCGCCGGCCGACCCGTTCACAGGGTCGACAACGCCGAACGGCACGAGTGGAATGCCGTCATTGTCCACATGCGGCCCACCGAGGGAGTCATTGATGTTGAAGTCGAAGTCAATCCCGATCCGTTCGAAGAACCGGTCGCTGACGGTGATGAACCGGACCTCGATGGCCACCTGCAGGTCCTGCAGCCGCCGCAACTGATCCAGCAGGTCGGCGATCTCCTGATGCACGCGTTGCGTCTGGCGGATGACGAGACTCAACGTCCCTTCGTGCTGGGTGATCTGGCCCTGCCCGCCGAATTCCGCCCAGCCGTTCGGATCAATGGTCGTCGTGATCAGTTCGGTCAACGCGTTGAACTCATGGTCCGACGCGGCGCCCCCTTTCAACGCCGGTTGGGCACTCGTCAGGCCGGCCATTTCGGGCAGCATCGCCTGCCCGGGGTCGACGACCTGTCCGAATCCGCCGGAGGCGACATTCAACTGGCCGCCGTTGTCCTGAATTCCGCCGCTCGCCGTAGGCCGGCCGAAGCCGGTCCCGGGCTGGAACTGCACGTGCGGATTCTGGATTTTCAGCGGTGTGACCAGGTCGGGTACGGCGTAGACGTGGTTGAAGAACTCGCCCTGCTGCCGCATCCGGCTGGTGATCTTCAGGACTTCGTCCTCGATGGTATAGTCAAGGTTCAGCGGCTTGAGGATCAGGTTGAGAGCGCTCTTGAGCATGATCCCGTCGACGTTGATCGTCACCGGGGTATACTGCGTGACGCCTTCTTCCTGCAGGCCCGTGTCGTCCACGACGACGTTGATGCCCTGCGTGTTCGCGACGTGCCGCATCATTTCCTCGAGCGGGCGCTCTTCAAAGTGCAGCGACACCGGCTGCGAGAGGCTCTTCAGGATGCGGCGCTCCTCTTCACTGCGGACCGGCGTGGCGCCGTCGCCGTAGGTGTCGAGGCGTTTTTTGGACATATCCGGCCAATTCTCCGGGTAGTCCATCGGATGATTGTCGCGGATGTTGTGCACCAGCGACTCCTCGACATCCTGCCACACTTCCCAGTTGGTCCGCTCCTTGTCATCTCGCAGCTTGTTGTTGCGCTCGTTGCGGTAACGGAATTTGCTCGAGATCATCATGTTCACGACCACCGGGTTCTCCGGGTCGAGGGCATTCGCCTTCTCGGCGACGGCCATCGCCTCCGCATAGCGGCGCTGGTCGTTGAGCCGGTTGTAGTCGTCGACGAGATTCGCGAGGTCCTGCTCGACACGGACGCGTTCCGCGAGGTCGCGCTCAATCAGGCTTTTGACTTCGGCGTTCTTCTGCTCCATCTCCAGCAGCGGCGCGCGCTGCGTCATATAGGCTTCGATCGACGACCGGGACGACTGGACCGCCGTGACGAGCGGGGCCGTCTCCGAGTCGCTGACGCCCGACTGCCGGATCGTCTCCAGCGTCTGCTGCAGCACCTGGAGCGCCTGCGCCGGATCGGTGTCCCGCAGCCGCTCGGCGCGGAAGATGTCGTTGAGCACCGTGGTCCGCAGCCTGTCGAACTTGAGCGATTCCTGCTGCGCCGCGGCGTCGAGCGGGCTGCGCGGATTGCCGGCGAACGGTCCGGCCAGTTGCTCGCTGCTCGCCTGGCGGATCGCCGGCGAGAGGGTTTGCAGTTTTTCCTGGAGCTGCTGCTGCCGAAACGCGTCCAGTTTCTCGCCGGACTGGTAGGCGGCCAGGAAGTACTGATACGCCTCATCGCGATTCCCGGCCCGCAGGCTGCCGACGCCCTGGTTGTACAGGTCGAGCGCCGACAGGCCGTCGGTATTCACCACCATGGCGTCCCGTGCCGCCTCACCGAACGGGCTGCCGCCGGCCGGCCGCTCGCGGTGACGCGGATTGCTGGTCAGGTCCAGCGGACTGGAGGCGAATGGATCCGCCGCATCCTGCGCCGCGTACTGCCGTGCTGCGGCGCCGGAAGGCCCGGACTCGGCACGGTCGAGCTGCGCCAGCAGCGCGTCGGGTGATTCCTCGAACAGTTCGTAGGCCACGTCGAGTTCCCCGGCCTGTTCGGCCATGGTACGAGCGGCGCCCAGGTTGCCGGCGCGATACGCGGCGCGGGCGTTGGCCAGCAATTCGTCGGCCTGTTGCCGTTGCGTTTCGAGCGACGCTCCGGGCGTCGTCACGGTCAGTGCGGCGCCGCTGGGCGGCGCCTGCCGCGCCGCAATCCGCTGCAGGTCGCTGCGGACCGCAGCGGGGCTGTCCTCAAAATCTCCATACGCGAGTCCAAGCAGGTCCGCCTGGTCGGCTTTCTGTTGCGCGAGGTCGAACTGTCCGGCGGCAATCGCCTGTCGCGCTTCGCCGAGCAGGCGCTTGGCCTGCTGTTTCTCCCGCGAATCGGCGGCAGCGTCCGCGGTGGACGCCGGCAACCCGCGCGGACTGCCGTTCTGCGCGTACATGCGGTCGCGCTGTGCGTTCTCGATTTCCTGCATTACCAGTTCCGGCCGGTTCTCGAACAGGCCGTAGGCATTATCCATCTGCTCTGCCTGGCGGACTTTGGCCTCGGCCGCGACTAGGTCTCCGCGGTCAAAGTCCTGCTTCGCCTGGCGCAGCAGGTCGGCGCTGGAGGGCCCTGCGGCCGGCGGCGCCGGCCGGGCGGCGCCTGGCGCCATGCCGTTCGGGCGGGCGGCGATAATCGACGTATTGGTCCGTTGCTCGATCTCTGCCAGGAGCGCCTGCGGTTCCTCTTCAAACAGTTCATACGTCACGGGGATCTGCTGGGCCTGCAGCGCGTAGGAGCGTGCTTCCTCAAAGCGGCCCTGATCGAGGGCCCGGCGCGAGCGGGCGACCAGGTCGTTGGCTTCCTGCTTCTCGGGCGAGCCCGGCATCGGGCGGGCGGCGGGAGCAGCCGCCGCGGCAGAATCGTGCTGGTTGAACGCAAACTCGCCGCGCGCGAACGGCGACGGAGCGGCGGGGCGCGAATCCGCCGTCAACACGCCGTTCGGTGCACGACCCTGAATCTGCGCGATGAACTGGGCCGGGCTCTGTTCGCCCGCCCGGAACGTGACGTGGCGATTGCGGGCCATCTGGTCGGCCGACGTGGCGAAGAGCAGCGCCTGATCCTTGTCGCCCCGCTGCAGGGCCTGCCGCGCCTGCTTCATGTAATCCTCGACGCGCCGGCGGTCGACGTCGCTCGTCGTACCGTACGAACCGGCGGGTGGCTGCGGCGCGTCCTTGGCGAACTCGGCGAACGGATTCTCCTGCGGCTCCGGAGTCGCCGGCGCGTTGCCGAACAACGATTGTCCGGTCGCCGACGGGGCGGAGCCGAACGGGTTGTCCTGCGCGCTGGTGCTGCTCGCCAGCCACGACACAGCGGCCACGAGGACGCTGCAACTCAGTCCACCGAGTATTCTGTACAAGTTTGGTCCCTCCTTGCGCCGGTGACCAGGGGCTCCGAGATGGGTTCGATGTCGCGCCATGTTTGTGACTACCGCTCGAGGATGGTGGGATCAGGCCCGGACCAACGCGCGGTCTGCGGCGCGACAGCGGCCGGCCGGCGGAGAACCTCCGCAGCAGGCCGGACACGCGCGGCATGACTCCGCCGTCCCGGACGACTTCCGTGTCAGTGGTTCGTGACTCTGGTCGTGTGTGAGGTGAGAGTGAGGAGAGGGGGGCGTCAAATATCGCAAGCCCGACGGGGGGTCAAGGGGCGTTGCGCGGAATTCCGTTTTTTTCTCCGCCGGCGGGATCCGATCGGCGGGACCTGCCGATCACGCGCCGTCGTCCGGTTTCTTGTCGAACATGGTTTCCACGACGGCCGCTGCCCGCACTTCGTCGAGCACGGCCTTGATCTGTTCCTTGCGCCGGCGTTCGTCGATCCGCTTGCGCAGGTCGTCCTGCACCTCCACGAACGGCGTCGTGCGGGCGGCGCGTTTCCCGGTGACCTTGACGATCAGGCACGACCTGGGACCGGCGAGGACGCCGCTGGTCTCGCCGACCGCCAGTTCACCCAGCGTCCGCCGCAATTCCGCGTCCGCGACGCTCGCCGGCTGCGTCCAGTCCCAGTGGCCGCCGCTTTTGCCCAACGGTTCTTCCGAATGCTGCCGCGCGACGGCGTCGAAGTCCGCCCCGCCGTCCAGTTCCGCCAGCACGTCGTTTGCCGTCTGCAGCGCTTCGTCGCGGCCGCCGTGCCTGTCGTACTGGACGAGCACCTGCTGCCATTTCACCTGCTCCGGATGCGTGAACTCGTCGAGATGGTCCTGATAATCCGACAGCAGGTCGCGTCGGGAGACCGTGACCTGTCCCATGAGTTTCTCCGCCATGAACTGCTGCGACAGCTCGCGATCGCCGAAGGCCTTCCGTTCGGCCGCCAGCGAACTGCCGTTCGCCTGGAGCAGCGCCTCGAGTTCCGCCTCCGACGAGACCTTGTGCTGCTGCATGAGTTGCCGCACGTTTTCTTTGAAGAACTTGTCAAGCTGCTGCTCGACGTTCGTCTTGTGTTCGGCATCGAGCTTCGACATGACCGCATCGACGAGGACCATGCGGTCGACCACCAGCTCGAGGTCCCGCTGCACCAGTTGCAATTGCAGGCGGCGGAACTCGCGTTCGCTCATTCTGGAACGAACACTCGCCAGCTTCTCCGCGTACGACTCAAGCAGGTCGGCAAACAGGATCGGTGTGCCGTTGACGCGGGCCGCGACCAGGCCCGGCGGACCGGTCACCGGCACCGGCTCGTCCGGCGCAAAATACGAAGCCAACTCGATTTGCGACTGACCGTCCTGAACTTCCTCTGCTGCTTGAACTCCGTCCATCGAATCAACGTCCAGTGCGACAACCGCGGCCCCGGCAATCCGCGGGGGCGCGGGACCCAGCACCGGATTGTCGTATTGGCGGCTTTTCCCCTGGCACCCGGCAATCAGGCACACGGCGGCCAGGGTCCGCAGGAGTTTCATGGACGGCGCGCTCTCGTCGGTGGCAGGCGGAGCAGTTGAAAGTGATGTGCTGCGGGGAGTCCGGCATGGAAAGCGCGTGCCGGGACGCAGGTCTGCCGCGCCTTCGGCGCAGGCGGAACCGCTCCACATGGGGGGCGGCGTTATACGGCGGCAGCGCGGTTTACCGCAACACCGATTTGAGGTGTGCGATCAACTTCTCCCCCTCCATCGGCAGGTTCGGCAGCACGAGATACGCGCACTTCCGGTCCACAATCCGCAACCCCCCTACCCATCGGGCGGCCAACGACCGGATCCGCGCCGGGTCGCTGTACTCCAGTACGGCATAACCCTCCTCGAGCCGTACGGTCGTCACGCCCCACCCGAACGCCAGCAACTGCAGTTCCTTGAGCGACAACAGGCTTTCCGCCGCGGGCGGGAGCGGACCAAACCGGTCCCGCAGTTCGTCCCGGAACGCCGAAAGTTCGTCCAGGCTGCTCAGGGCCGACAACCGCCGGTACACGTCGATCTTCTGCCGTCCCGGCGCCAGGTACGCGTTCGGCAGGTACGCCTCAACCGGCAGATCAATGTGCACATGCGGGTGCTTCCGGAGGGGTTCTCCCCTGAGATGCCGCACCGCGTTCTCCAACAGTTGGCAATACAGCTCATAGCCGACCGCCGAGATGTGCCCGCTCTGTTCGGTCCCCAGGATGTTCCCCGCACCGCGGATCTCCAGGTCCCGCATGGCGATCCGGAACCCGGACCCCAGTTCACTGAACTCCTCGATCGCCTTCAGCCGCCGCGCTGCGGTCCGGGTCAATACCCGCCCCTCTTCCAGAATCAGGTAGCAGTACGCGCGGTGCTTGTAGCGCCCCACGCGGCCGCGCAACTGGTGCAGGTCCGCCAGGCCGTAGCGGTCCGCCTGGTGGATGAACATCGTGTTGGCATTGGGAATGTCCAGGCCGCTCTCGATGATCGTCGTCGCCACCAGGACGTCCAGCTTTCCCGCCACGAACGCGAGCATGTTCTCTTCGAGCTCGTGCTCGGCCATCTGTCCGTGCACGATGCCGATCCGTGCCTCCGGCACGATGCCCTGCAGCTTGTCGGCAATCGTGCGGATGTTGTACACCCGGTTGTGAACGAAGTACACCTGTCCGCCGCGGTTGAGTTCCCGCACCACGGCATGGCGGATCAGGTCGCCGTCCCAGCGGCACACTCGGGTCTCGATCGCCATCCGATCCTGCGGCGGCGTTGTCAGGTTGGAGATGTCGCGAATGCCGAGCAACGACATGTGCAGCGTCCGCGGAATCGGCGTGGCGCTCAACGTCAGGACGTCCACCGACAGCCGGAGTTGTTTGAGCATCTCCTTGGCCTCGACGCCGAAGCGCTGCTCCTCATCGATGATGACGAGTCCCAGGTCCTTGAAGCGCACGTCCGCCTGCACCAGCCGGTGCGTGCCGATGACGTTGTCGACGCCCCCCGATTCCAGCCGGTTGAGGATCCTTCTTTGCTCGGTCCGGGTGCGAAAACGGGAGAGGACCTCGACGGTGATGGGATACTCCGCCATGCGGTCGGAAAACGTGCGATAGTGCTGTTCGGCGAGCACCGTCGTCGGCACAAGCATCGCCACCTGTCGCCCGGCGTCGACCGATTTGAACGCCGCCCGCATGGCGACTTCCGTCTTGCCGAACCCCACGTCGCCGCAGATCAGCCGGTCCATGGGCCTCGAACGTTCGAGGTCCTCCTTCGTCTCCTCGATTGCCTCGAGTTGGTCCTTCGTTTCGACGTAGGGGAACGATGCCTCGAATTCCTGCTGCAGATGGGAGTCCGGCGGGCAGGCCAGCCCCGGTTTGGATCGCCGCTCCGCCTGCATCCGCAGCATGTCGGACGCCATATCGGTCACCGCCGCGGCTGCCTTGCTCTTCTGCCGTCCCCACAGCGCGCCCCCGAGTTTCGACAGCGTCGGCGCCGTCTTCGACGCACCGATGTACTTCTGCACGAGGTGAATCAGCGAGACCGGCACGTATACCCGCACGTCGTCGCGGAACTCCAGCGCCAGGTGCTCTTCCTTTTGGCCGTCCTTCTCGAGCAGTTCCATCCCCCGGAAACGTCCGATGCCGTGGGCCAGATGCACGACCAGGTCGCCGGGCGCGAGGTCGAGGAAACTGTCGATCGCGCGACTTTCATTCCGCTTGCGGCGCGTCTCGCGCCGCACTTCGGTCCGGCCGAACAGTTCGTGGTCGCTGACGACAACCAGCCGCTCCGGCACGAGTCGAAAGCCGCGCGCCACCATCCCGATACACAACCGCACCCGGCTCGCGAGTCCACCTTCCGTTACGACGGAATGAGGAGATGAGGGGATGAGGAGCTGAGGCGACGATGCGGCCAGCAACTCCGACAGCCGCTCCAATTCCCCCTGGTTGTGACAGGCCAGCAGCACCGTCTCGTCACGCCCCACGATCGATGCCAGCTCGGCAAACACGTCGGTCTTCGGCCCCGTCAACCGCTCGATCGATTCGACCTGCAGGTGGCACGTCGTCTCCAGGCTGGCCGCGGCGATGGCTGCCATCGTCACCGACGGCCGCTGAGTGCACCGCGACAGCACGGCTTCCACTGAATACAGCCCCCGCGGATGATCCAGCCGGTCGAGGTAATGCCGGCCTTCCGCCACGAGTTCCTCAGGCTCGACGAGCGCCACCCAACTCCCCGGCGGCAGTGATTCGAGCCACATCTCCCCCGCCTGGTCCGTTGAAGCGTCGGCGCCGCCCGGGGCCGCGGCGGCGATCCGCACCTGCGACAGCGTTTCGATCCGGCGCTGGGTCTCCACGTCGAAGCTGCGCAGCGATTCCACATCGTTGCCGAAGAACTCGATCCGCACCGGCGCGTCCGCGCCTGGGGAGAACACGTCGACGATGCCGCCGTGCACGCTGAAGTCCCCCGGCCGTTCAATCGCCGAGACCCGCTCGAAGCTGCGCGCGACCAGCCATTCCAGAAGTTCGTCGATCTGCAGTTCGTCGTTGAGCCGGATGTGTCGCGCGCTGCGCTCGCGCTCTCGACTTGACGGCGCCGGCTGCAGAAGTGCGGGGAGGCTGGTGACAATCACGCGCGGCGGCGCATCACCCTCCAGCGCTTCCAGACCGCGCAACCGTGCTCCAAAAACCGGTTCGGACAGTGATCGCTCACCTGGCAGCCCCTCCCACGCCGGCATGACGAGCGGCGGTTCCGGCAGATACGCGCCCAGGTCCGCCGCATACTCGTCGACGTCGTGAATCCGCGACAAGACGACCAGCAGACTGGCGGGCGCCTCTCCGGCGAGCGTTGCCGCCAGGAGCGCGCACGACGACCCCCACGTCCCGTCGATCGTGCCGCTCTCTCCGCGAGCCAGCGCCGACACGACGGCGGCAACATCGGGCAGGGCGGCAATCCGGGCCGGAAGATCGCTCAGTCGGCGGACTTCGCTCAGGGTGGCCTGAGACGCCATAATCCCCGGCAGATTAGTGCCCGACCCGATCGGCGTGCAATGAGACGCCGGTCGGCGCTTCAATACTCGGACACGATCTGGCCGTCATTGATGATGGCCAGCCGCTGGTATCGTCCCGTTGATGCGGGGCCAGCCGCGTCGCGAAGCGAGGCTGCGCTGGAGAACCCGCAGCCAAAGACGAGGGAACGCGGCCTCAGAGGTCCGGCTTGCCTTCGTTGGCTACGGGTTAACAAGGTGTCTCCTTGACTTGCGTCGCTGCGTCTGTGCCGGTTGGGCCGATTACAGGCAGAATTCGCTCACTCGGCAAACGGTCTGTGCTCCTGATCAACTGGAACCATTGTGACAAGTCCTTGTGTGCGCGCGCGTACTCCGCCGCGAGTGCCTTGTCTCCAAAGTGCTCCGCCAAGAGGCGCAAGAACTCCAGCAACGGCCACGGAGAAAACGGGTTGTGTGGAAGTACCCACGCGAGCAGATCGAGGCCAACGTCGCCGATACTGTTGTCGCTGCCGTCAATGTCATAGACGCGGTAACGGAACACTTGCGGCGGGAGCAGGCGCAGCAATTCGCGCGGGTCTCGAAACCGCTGCGCGATCTCGTCAAGCGCCCGCAGCGCCAGTTCGGTCCCTTCGTACAGGGACGCCTCCACCTCCGCGTCGTCATCACGGATCTCCCACGAGTGTCCGAGCTGACCCCACATATACGCCGCAGCACGCATGTGAATCACATAGTCGTCCAGATCGAAGGGGCGTGCCAGTCTCTCTTCGAGCGGTTCGCGGTACTTTGCGGAGGGGAGGAAGTCGTAGTGCCACTGAAACTCGACGCGGAAGCTGGGCCAGTTCAACTGCACCCAGATCCCGTGAAGCTGGTTTTCGTAGTGACGCACATACGGCCGGCCTCCCCAGCGGCTCTTTTCCGCCGTGAACCCGAGTTTCGCCAGCATCGCGTCGAGCAGGCGTTTTTCGATCTTTCGGAACTGCTGTGAGTCGATTATGCCTATTGTGCTGTTCCCTTCGACTGCGCCGTGGCGGCAGCATCGCCGGGACTGATCACGGGCAGAATGCGTTTCGTGGGTAGGTGCTCCGTGCCCCTGACCAACTTGAACCAACGCGACAGATCCTGCTGCGCGCGTGCGTACTCCTGCGCGAGCGCATCATCGCCGAAGTGCTGCGCCATGAGCTGCAGGAACGGCATAAGCTGCCACGGGTTCAGCCGGATTTTTGGAAAGAGCCACGGCAACAGGTCGCAGCCCACGTCCTTCACGCGATGGTCTCTGCCGTCGATGTCGTAAACTCTGTAGAGGAACACTCGCGCCGGAAACAGTCGCAGCAAGTCGCTGGGGTTGTCGAAATGTGCAGTTAGTCGTTCGAGGCAACCGAAGGCCAGCTCGATGCCCTCGTGCAAAGATGCCTCCACCTGTGCCTCGTCATCCCGTATGTCCCAGCACCAGCGCTGCTCGGTTTCTGCGTAGTTGGAGACCACGAAGTCTGGCTCGTCGAACGGCTGGTCAACGTCGCGCCGGTGGGTCCGCTTGTCGCCTTTGATGGAAGCGATGAAGTCATAGTGCCAGAGATACTTGACGCGAAACGTCGGCCAAGTCAAGTCTACCCAGATCCCGTGAAGCTGGTTCTCGCAGTGCTTCACAAACAATCGGCCGCCCCAACGGCATTTACGCGGCACGAACCCGAGTTTCGCCAGCTTCGGGTCGAGCACGCGTTTTTCGATCTTCCGAAACTGGCGGGAGTCAATCGTGCTTCTCGCGCTGGTCGCTTCGTCTGGCCGTCACGGGAGCACCGGCGCGACCGATCACGGGCAAGACACGTTCGTTGGGAAGACTATCCTTAAACAACCGAAACCATAGCGACAGGTCCTCTCCCGCCCGTGCGTACTCCGCCGCGAGCGGCCCATCGCCAAAGTGCTCTGCCAGCAACCGCAGAAACTCGAGAAGGGTTTTGGGACCAGAAAATGGATTCCGCCCGAGGATCCAGTGGAGGAGATCGAGGCCGACATCGCCAACCCACTTGTCGCTGCCGTCGATGTCGTAGACGCGGTAACGGAACACGCGCGGCGGGAGCAGGCGCAGCAACTCGCGTGGGTCTCGAAACCGCTGCGCAATCTCGTCGAGCGCCTGCAGTGCCAGATCGGTCCCTTCGTGCAGGGACGCCTCAACCTCCGCTTCGTCATCACGGATTTCCCACGAGTGTCCGAGCTGACCCCACATATACGCCGCCGCACGTTCGTGAATCACATAGTCGTCCAAGTCCAATGGCCGTCCCAGTCTCTCTTCGAGCGGCTCGCTGTAAACAGCGGAGGGGAGGAAGTCGTAGTGCCACTGAAACTCGACGCGGAAGCTGGGCCAGTTCAACTGCACCCAGATCCCGTGAAGCTGGTTTTCGAAGTGGCGCACATACGGGCGGCCCCCCCAGCGGCTCTTTCCCACCGTGAATCCGAGTTTCGCCAGCTTCGGGTCGAGCACGCGTTTTTCGAGCTTCCGGAAGTGTCGTGAGTCAATCATAGCGCTACTGAATGTGAGTCGGGCGGCTTGTGGCAAGTGTATATAGATTCTGCATCACTCAGTTGGCACGATCCGGATAACGATCAATAATCAAATCGCTCGATGACCTTCGCTGCGTCAACTGCACGCGCCATCTCCAGGTACCAATCGAAGAACCCCTCCTCTCCCGGTGCTGGAACCCAGTCCTTTCCGGTCAATAACTCAGTCCCGCCCTTTGCCCATTCGACAACAGGCGTCGAATCGAGGGCCTCGTCGATTATTGCCCGATCGGTACCTTTCGCCTGGGCATTGTCCGGAAAGAACCAGGCGGCAAAGAGCAATCCGAGCGGTCCAGGCAAGGCGCCCTTGCCTTTCTTCAGAAGGCGCTTCCCAAAACTCTCTGCTGCCTGCTCCATCGTTTTCTCAG
The DNA here is from genome assembly GCA_964633565.1 of uncultured Planctomycetaceae bacterium. Classification (GTDB taxonomy): domain Bacteria; phylum Planctomycetota; class Planctomycetia; order Planctomycetales; family Planctomycetaceae; genus CAZWGW01. The sequence continues at coordinate 5,107 of CAZWGW010000052.1, read as the reverse complement.
CGACGTCGTCGCCATGCTGCTTCAATGCTTTCTCGACAGCGTCGATCGCTTCTCGTTCCTTGCGCCGCATGATCGCTTCGGCAGCCTTCAGCCCACGCTCCGCTGCAGCCTCCGAAATCTGTGTGGTGTGAATCTGTCCCTTTGCCATGGCGGCCGCCGCGTCCCAGACCTGGGCCGAAGTCGTCAGTTTGTCCGTCTTGATCTTGTTCACAAGGTCGGCCATTTGGTCCTTGGTCAGTTCGACGTATTCGTATGTTGTGCCAGCAGGCGGAATCTGGCCGAGCTGTTTGTACAAGAGGCCCGTCTTCGTGAAATCTCCGTATTTGTCATGATCCAGACTCTTCAACTGATCCAAAACATGAGGTACGCCTGTTGGTGACGCAGGGCCGAGTTCAGTCATCCTATTCAGATCCTTGCTGAAACCGTCGACCTTACCTGTGGTTGTGATGCCGTTCCTTACCCGGTCCACTTCTACTTCTGGGCTCTGATGCCGGTCCGGAAACACGTTGTCCTCAAATTGTTTCTTGATCGCGTTCCCTTCTCCGTTGAAGTGCGTGTTGCCATTAATCGGTGCTTTGCCAGTCGGATTGGGCTCCTCCGCCCAACCACTCGGATCAACGAAGTTCGTGGCCCGGTTGTGCACATACCGGCTCAGGTTCCCATCCCCACCCCCAAACCCGATAGGGTCCTCGCTGATAAACTTCCCCACCACCGGGTCGTACCACCGCGCCCGGTAATAGTACAACTCCGCGTCCGCGTCCCACTCGCGCCCCGTGTACGTGTGCCGCGGCTCTTCGGACGAGTTCGTCTGCGCCGTGATGTTCCCGAACGAGCCGTACTGCAGGTGGTTGACGACGTTCGTCTCATCCTGCCCCGCGTCATACTCCGCCACGTCGCGAACCGTCCCCTGGTTGTCGGCCAGCATCCACCGCACGTCGCCCGAGCCGTCTTCCGAAGCCAGCGGCTGGTCAACGGCCGGACCGTAGAGCAACCGCTCCGTCAGCTCCCCGGCGTCGGTAAACACCAGCACGATATCGCTGCCGTCGTAGACGTACCGCTCGCCGCGGTCGAATCCCGGCGCGCCGGGATTGTCGTCGACGTCCTTCGCGATCCGTCGATCGAACGCGTCGTACTTGTACTGGACTTCTTTGGTCTTCACGTCAGAGGAGTTCCTGAACGTGACGGCGGTCAGCCGGTTGCGGTGGTCCCACGCGTATTCAACGTAATCGCCACTTGAAATCTCGGTCTTCCTGGTGCGGTTCCCCTCGGCATCATACTCGTAGTCGTAGGTGCCGTCCGAAAGCAACTGGTTGTTGTCGCCGGTGTCGTAGCCGCTGTTTGTGCGATTCCCGTTCGCATCATAGGAATAGCTCTCGTCCGTCTGGTAGTCCGAGTCGGTTACCGTCAGTTGGCCGTTGTCGTCGTAACTGAACGCGTCGGTCCCGTCGGCGTTCACCAGGCTCGTCACGCGCCCGGCTGAGTCGTAGGCCCAGGCGTAGTCGGAGAGGACCATCGAGACTTTCTCTCGCGCCAGAACCGTGGTCCTACGGGCTGAAGCTGCGTATGATCGAAGCGAATACTCATGTTCGCCCTTCGTAACGGGCTAGGAAGAACTCAGGGTGCCACAGTTTGGCAAGGAAGTATCTCTTGCTCACGTCAAAATCGTCGTCAGACGCCGTCCCCGTCTTGCGCATGAATTCCTTGTACAGTCCTATCTCTCCCCGGTCGAACTCTTCCAGCCCTAAATAGAAGCCGGCCAGCCAATGGCGCATCAGGCTCTGTCCTTCGCTGGGAGCGATGCACTCGCGGTCAAGTTGCTCTTCGTCGATTCGCCCGACGGCGAATTTGGCCAGCGCCCCCGGCCAGTTGCGCGCCCACGAATCGTCCGCGCGCACGCCCAGCAGTCTCTCGGCCTCGGCACGGCTGAATGCGTTCGGCGCCACGATCGAGGCAAAATACAGCAGGAGTGGGCAGGTTACCCCTCCTGCGCCTTCGTTGTAGTGAGCCTTAAGGCCAGCGTGCCACTCGGCGACGGCTTCCTGCGGCAAGCCTAGGCACCATTTCGCTGTGCCGGCCATGGTACGAAAACAATCAAGGCGGTGGATGTGCGTCTCTTGCATGTAATGAAAGTGCTCCAAGGCCGCGAGGTAGTCTTTCAGCCAGAGGCATGCCACACCCAATTCCATCGCGTGCGATGCGTCCGATTGTTTTGCAAACGCATCGCGAAGCTGACGCAGCCCTTCGTCAATTGCGCCTGATCTCATGAGATTCCAGGGGGATGCCATATCGCAAACACAACCTCAATATGTATAACCTGTGTTCTCGATGACACCATGCTCATTGTAAAACCAGAGCGACGTTTCGCCGACAGGCAGATTCCATTTGTTGAGTTGTGTATGAAATGTGTTATACCCACTAAGTGTAGCCGGTTTCAACTCAGCATACGTGAATCCCGGATAGCGGCTTGCGGGACCAACATACTCGGCATCGACGCCAGTCAACCCCGGGGCGGTTCGCATGTCCCAATCTTCTGGGAACGTATCGGTCTGATCCACGAGCGCCTGCTGAAAGTTCTGATGAACTTCAGTGCCAAATTCAGGCGAGCCGAAGGCGGGCGAGTTATTGTGCACCAGCACGCCGCCGGCACCCACGTGGTAGACGTGCTCTGCGTCGACCTCGATGTTGTAGACGGCCTCCGGCGGGCCGCGCCGGGGCGTGATCCGCGTCACCTGCGTGATCGTGCCTCCGATCTGCCGCAATCGCTCGCCGACCACAAGTTCTGCGGCGGGCACGAAGTCCTGCCGGTCCTCGGACCAGATCGGGTGCGATGTCGTCACGCCGATCGGCTGTTCCAGACCGGCAACTTCCAGGTCCACGATGTTCGGCGCCACATGCACCATCGTGGCCGTAATGATCGGCCGTCCCGCGCCATCATCGGCTTCAATCGGTGGACAAGGCTCGACCGCGACAACCGTCGCCGGACCATCCATGCCGATCTCTTCAAGAGCCAAGTCAACCGAGGCGCCAACGCGGATAGCGTGCTCGGTAAGCCAAGGTGACGGCCGCAATAGGGCCACGTCGTACTTCGTGCCGTGTTCGTCCGCTTCGAATCGCACGGTGCGCCACATCGCGGGATCGATGTGTGAGGGCTTGGCGACTTGGTTCCGGTCCGGATGCCTGGCCAGCACACGCTCGCCGAGACGAAGGCGCTCAATTGGTCTTGTAACTGCGCGTGAGTCCGAATACTCCGTAGTCAATGCGCCTGTGGCGTCTGACGAAGGCCGCGATGCGTCAAAGCCGAGCCATCCCGCGACTGCGAAGCAGGCCAGCATCGCGCAACTGAGCGCGCGTCGGAAGTGGAAACGGCACCGCGAGGGACCTGCTCCCGAGGTGTCGATCAAAGCTCGAATCGGCTGGGGTTCAGCGCAAACCTCGGACTTGCCGGCCGCTCTCGCAATGGGCGAAATTCGGTTGTCGGATTCGCGGAGATGCCGCGCAACCGATTCGGAAAGGGATAGTACAGAAGCGCCATACTCTTCGAGGTTTCCGATTGGAAGTTGCCGCCCAAGCCCGGTACTCTTGACTTTCGATCGGCGCGCGAGAGTTCGCTTGCGCTTGTGCGATCGCTGTTCGTCTTTCCAGAGCCGAGTGCGAGTGACGCCGCACGCGATCCCGATACCAATGATTCCAACGACCGCCAGCAGAATGCGCCGGTCATCGCCGAGCAGCCCGCCCTCGAGTGTGAGGCGTGCTTCACCGACAACCACCGGCGTGCCACCTACGAAGCAATTTGGCCAGGTGTATGCGTAGGAGTTATTCGACGGGAACGCAGCCTCCAGCGCGGCTTGCATCGCTCGCATCTGCGCCGCTGCTGTCAGATTGCCGGCCGCCACGGACCCAAGCTTCTGCTGTGCCGCGGCAACGTCGCCGGTCTGACCGTACTCGACAACTGCCTCGCCCACCGAGTACCCGCCGCCGGTCCCTGCGACCGCACCCGCGTGCAGAGCATTGAGGTATGCGTCACTCCAGAATTCCGGATTGTCGACGGGGTTCGAGCGCGCCATCGCGGACCAATCGTCAAAGTGCCACGGTGTGAACCAGAGCCCGTCGTTGCTTACTCCGATTGCTGCCGTCTCCAACGCCCCTGCGCCAATGTCATGCACGATGCACACGGTCTGCATCATAAACCGGTATCCGCCGATCGCCAGATTGCCAAGCGTGCTGTCCACAGCGGCGCCGGGCGTACTGAAGTCAGTGAGCGGCGCCATGAAAGCCGGTTCAACCCATATTGGTGCGGGTGCCTGCGGAACCGGGCTCAGCGATGCCGTCAGCCATGCGTCAAATTCAATTTGCATTATGGCAGGGTCCAGCATCCCGTCTCGCGGGTCCTTGTAGGCGCTCAACCACGCCAGAAACTCAATCCGCTCGATGTCATCACGTCCGCCCTTTCGTACAAACTGCATGCCTCCATTGTGGATTCTCAATCGCCCACTTGGATCAGTGAAATTACTGGGGCCATTGCCCACATACCGGCTCAGGTTCTCATCACCACCCGCAAATCCCAGCGGGTCCTCGCTGATAAACCTGCCCACCCGCGCGTCGTACCACCTCGCCCGGTAGTAATACAACTCCGCATCCGCGTCCCACTCGCGCCCGGCATACGTGTGCCGCGGCTCCTCAAAAGAGTTCGTCTGTGCCGTGATGTTGCCGAACGAGTCGTACTGCAGGTGGTTGACGACGTTGGTCTCATCCTGCCCCGCGTCGTACTCCACCACGTCGCGCACCGTCCCCTGATTGTCGGCCAGCATCCAGCGCACGTCGCCCGAGTCATCCTCTGACGCCAGCGGCTGATCGACCGCGGGTCCGTACAGCAGCCGCTCCGTCACCGCGCCGGCATCTGTGAACACCAGTACGATATTCGACCCGTCGTAGACGTACCGCTCCCCGTGGTCGTTCGTGCCGTCGCCATTGTCGTCGACGTCTTTCGCGATCCGCCGATCGAACGCGTCGTACGTGTAGACGACCTGCTTCGTCTTGACGTCGCTGGAGTTTCTGAACGTCACGCTCACGAGCCGGTTCCGGTGGTCCCACTCGTACTCGACGTAAT
>CAZWGW010000051.1:5293-17103 GCA_964633565.1 uncultured Planctomycetaceae bacterium | reverse complement strand
CCCGCTGGCCGTCATCGCCTTCGTGTCGACGCACCTGGCGACGGCAGCCGGTGTGCTCGCCTGGTCCGGTGCGGAATGGATCGCTCGCGGCAAGCCGAGCATTCTGGGCGCCTGTTCCGGAGCCGTTGCGGGGCTTGTCTGCATTACGCCCGCGGCCGGATTCGTCAACCCGCTGTACGCCATGGTCATGGGCCTGGCCGGGGGGGGCGTCTGTTATTTCGCCTGCACAACGATCAAGAACAAGTTCAAATACGACGACGCACTGGATGCCTTCGGGGTGCACGGCGTCGGGGGGACGTTGGGAGCGATCCTGACCGGCGTCTTTGCGACCAAGGCGATCAATTCTCTGGGGTCCGGTCTGATCGACGGAAACCCCGGCCAGGTTGTGACACAGATGTACGGCGTGGTTGCATCCGCAGTGCTGGCGATCGTCGGGACGGTCATTCTGCTCAAGGTGCTCGATGCGGTGATGGGGCTCCGCGTCTCACAGGAGGAGGAACTTCAGGGGCTGGACCTCAGTCAGCACGGGGAGGAGGGCTACATCTTTACCTGATCGGGAACCGCACCGCAGCCCGGACGGACCTTGTCCGGGACGCGGGTGGGTCATCGCAGCCGGACCAGAACTGGTTCATCCGTTCGTGGAATTCGCTGCAGACGCCTGCCATAATCGGCCGAAGCACTCAACTCACTCGCCGGCACCGACTCGCCGCTGAGACAGAAAGAAGAGCACCATGAAGAAAATCGAAGCCGTCATTCGCCACTTCAAGCTCGAGGAAGTCAAGGACGCCCTGACCAAGGCCGGCGTGCACGGCATGACCGTGTCTGAAGTGCGCGGCTTCGGGCGGCAGAAGGGACATAAGGAGCAGTATCGTGGCGCGGAGTACACCGTGGACGTCCTGCCAAAAGTCAATATGGAAGTTGTCGTGGACGATGCCGACGCCAAGAAGGTCATCGACACGATCCTGCAGACGGCGCGCACCGGCCAGATCGGCGATGGAAAGATCTTTGTGACGAACCTGGACGAGGCGATCCGCATCCGGACCGGTGAAACAGGATCGGAGTCGTTGTAAGGGGACCCGCTGGAACGGATCGGGCGCCGCGACGGAAACGCCCGGCGCTGCCGGTCGAGCCACGTCAGGATCAGCGATGAAGAAGATCGAAGCCATCATCCGGCATTACAAGCTGGAAGACGTCAAATCGGCCCTGACTGAGCAGGGTATCGTCGGCATGACGGTGGGGGAGGTGCGGGGGTTCGGCCGGCAGCGCGGACACAAGGAGCAGTACCGGGGCGCCGAGTACACCGTCGACTTTCTGCCGAAGCTGAAGCTCGAGGTGGTGGTCGATGATGATCAGGTCGCCCGTGCCGCGGAGATCATCGCCTCGACGGCGCGGACGGGGCGGGTCGGCGACGGCAAGATCTTCGTGACGCCCCTGGCGGACGTGGTCCGCATCCGCACGGGAGAATCGGGCGTTGAGGCGATTTGATATCATCCGCCCCGGCCGGATGCTTCCCTGACCCGTCGGCGCGTGTTGCCGCGGCGATGGAAGCCGCGCGGCGTTTCGTTCCCAGTGCTCGACATGAACGCCATCGGCACCGTTGCTTCGGGACCATCGGACCTCGCGCGAAAAAAGGCCCGCGCCGCGGAGATCCGCGCACGGGCGCTCGCCATGTTCGCGGCCGGAACACCCGGCATTCAGGTCGCGTCAGCATTGTGCGCTGCCGCCGACGGGCTGCTGGTCGAGTTCATCGAGGAAGTCCTGCAGCCGCTGCCGGCCCCCGCAAGGCAGTTCGTGGAATCGTCGTCGGCCGTGATCGCCGTTGGCGGGACGGGACGTGGAGAACTCTCTCCGTACTCTGACGTGGACCTGCTGTTTCTGGATGAAGGAGGCGGACGAAGGGAATTCCGCGATGCGGCATCGCGTGTCGTGCAGTCGTGCTGGGATGCCAAGCTGGAGCTCGGGCACAGCGTGCGCCGACTGCGGGACTGCATCGCGCTCGCACGCCAGGACCGGGAAGTTGCGACGGCGCTGATCGAAGCGCGGCTGATCTGGGGGAGCGCCGATCTGTTTCAACGGCTCGTGCGTCGCTTCCGCCGGCGTGTGGTTGACGCGCGAAGACCGCAGTTCGTGGCGGATTGCGTGTCGGCCCGCGAGGCGGACTTTCCGGAACCCGGACGGCCGGCGCAGGAACTGGAACCGAACGTGAAATGCTCGATCGGGGGGCTGCGCGACCTGCACCTGCTGCGCTGGCTGGGGTACGCGCTGTACGACGCCCGCGACATTGACGCTCTGCGGCTCAAGGGAGCCTTGTCGATGGACGAAGCGCACACCGTGCGCAGCGCCTGGGAGTTCCTGACCCGCGTGCGGATCGACCTGCACGTCGCCGCCGGGAAGGCGCAGGACCTGTTGACGCGCGACGAGCAATTGCGGATCACCGAAGAGCGCGGCATCGAGGGGACCGAGGGGCAGCGACCCGTCGAGCGGTTCATGCAGGAGTATTTCCGGCGCAGTTCGGCGCTCGCGCACGTCACGCGGCGGTTCGTGGCGCGGCATCGGCTGCGAAGACTATGGTCTCGCGCCGCGTCGGCGATCCTGTCGCATCGTGCCGACGGAGTGCTGCGCGTGACGAGCGAAGAACTGGACGCCGCACCCCGCCACCTGCCGCGGCTGTGCCGCAGCGTCGAGTCCGTGCTGAGGCTGTACAAGTCCGCCGCGCTGTACGGAGTTTTGCCGTCGCCGCGCGTCGCAGACGCCGTGGAAGTCGCCGTCCGGGGATTTGGCGAGGGTCTGTCCGACGAGGCGGCCGGGCTGTTTGTGGACATCCTGCGCTGCACACGGCGGCTGGGACCGGTCCTCAGGAGCATGTACGAAACGGGCCTGCTGGAAATCGTGGTGCCCGACGTGCGACATGCGCGGTGCCTGATGCAGTTCAATCAGTACCATCATTACACCGTCGATGAGCACACGCTCCGCGCGGTCGAGACGGCCACGGGTTTTGCCGATTCGAACGGGTCGATCGGCGCCGCGTATCAGGCGATCAAACACAAGGAAATCCTGCACCTGGCACTGTTGCTGCACGACCTCGGCAAAGGCTTCGTCGAGCACCACTGGGAGGTCGGCCGCCGGATCGCGTTGCGCGTGGCGGACCGCCTGCGGCTGCCGCCGCACCATAAGGAACAGCTCGCATACCTCGTACACAAGCACCTTGAGATGTCCCACAGCGCCTTGAGGCGCGACATCACCGACCCTGTGTTGCTCCTCCAGTTCAGCCACGACGTGGGGACGTCCGACACGCTGCAGATGCTGTACGTACTGACGTGCGCCGACATCGCTGCCGTCGGACCGGGGGCCTTCACGGACTGGAAGGAGGAACTGATTACGGAGTTGTTCGACCGCTGCACGCTGATCCTGAGCGGCAAGCACGGCGCCTATCACGAAGAGGAGCGGCTGCGGAGCGTCAAGCAGCGCGTCGCCGAGCTGCTGCCGTCCGACGGTGCGATGGATCCGGCGGCCCGGCAGGCGGTGGTCGACCGTCAGCTCGGCGCGTTCTCCGCGTATTATCTCACGTGCACGCCTCCCCGGCGGATTGCCGACGACCTGAACGTCCTGCAGTCGCTGGCGCCGGACGAGGTCCACGTGCAGGGGACCTACGATGCGGGCACCGGGACGGTTGAATATCGTGTTCTGACCCGCGATCAGGCGGCCGCGGACGGCTGCTTTCACAAGATGGCCGGCGTCCTGACGGCAAAGCGGCTGGAGATCCTGTCGGCCGATATCAGCACGACGCAGGATGGCGCCGTCGTGGACAGCTTTCGCGTTCACGACCGCGACTATTCCGGCGCCATTCCGCCGGAACGGATTGCCGCCGTCTCCACGGCGCTGCGCGATGTGTTGAAGAGCCGCGCGACGGTTGAATCCCTGTTCGTGCGGCACCGTCGATTCGGCGCCCAGGACCAGCCGCCCCCGGTCTCGAATCTCCCGATGCGCGTGGTGCTGGACAATGACTCATCCGACAGTCGCACGGTGATCGACGTCTTTGCGCATGACCGTCCGGGGTTGCTCTACACGGTGGCGCGCGCGCTGTACGAACTCCGGCTGTCGGTCGACCTGGCGCGGATTTCCACGCACTACGACCAGGTCGTGGATGTGTTCTACGTGCGCGAAACGAACGGCCAGAAGGCGGCCGGCGACCCGCGGCTCGGCGAGATCCGGGAGACGCTCATCGCGCGACTCGAGGCGTTTGAGCGGAGCGAGTTCCGCTCGTTCGTCGCCTGATGGCGCCGCGGAGCGGCGGCCCGCAGAACGAGAAGGGGCCTGCCATACAGCGTACGGCAGGCCCGGTTTCGCGGGAGACGCGCCCCACGCAACCGCCGGCCCGGTCCCGCGAACCGGTCGGCGGCCCCCCCATTCAACCCGAGGCCCGTTGTATCACCGCACACGGCACTCGAATGTGATCTCTCCGGTTGCGCCGCCAGTGAGCGGCTGATCGAGCGAGAACGTCAACACCTGGCTGCCGTCGGATTCCACCTCCTGCGTCAGCTTGCCCTCGAGTTCGGTGAGTGCCGATCCGGCGACGTACTCCAGTCGCGGTGTCAGATGATCCAGGATGCGCACCTGCGAAAGTTCCCGCCCTCCCTCGTTCCGGAAGCGAATCGTGAATTTGAGCACGTCGCCCGGTCTGGCCGCGGACTTGTCTGCCAGCTTGATGATCCGCAATTCTCCCGGCGTGCGGCGGTCTTCCGCACCGATGTACTCTTCGGCATGGAAGCTCGCGAGGACCTCCTGGCCGAATTCGTCGCTGGCGACAATGACCGGGTTCTGGTCGCGGTTCCATACGGCCGCCTGCTGGATCGAGTGGGCGAGGTACGCCTCGTCCGTCTGCCGGTACTCGGCGTCACCGGACGCCGCACGGTCCTCGTAAACGTTCAGGATCTTGAGGTGCTGGTCGGCCGCGTCCACCTGGAACAGGTCGCTGTCGCCGGCGTCGGCATCGACGCCGCTGGCGCGAGTCCGGAACTGCATCGCCCGCAACTGGTCGGACTGCTGCTGGAGGTCCGGCGCGAGTCCCCGGTCGAGACCCGCCAGTCCGACGCCATCATGCGCGCCGGCAAGTTTGGCAATGGAGTACTCCTCGACCGGCCGGCTGATTGACCGCACGGCGCCGAACCGCGGAGCATAAACGCACGCGCGGGTGCTGGGGCGGACTCCGCGACCGTGTCTTCTGTTTCCAGTCCGCCGTGCATGTCGCCTTCGTAATGGAACGGATGAGCCCGATCGCCTCCGTCGCAGAGGATTTCTTCCGGGTATGGTACACACTCCGCGGGAATCGGGACGGGGTCCCCGGGCTTTCCGGGTTGCGCGTAACTGGCCAACTCCACGCGCGGTTCCGGTGCATGGCGAATTGCCGATGCGTCGTCCGATGCAGCCGGTGCAGGATTGACCTCGGCTTCATCCGCTTCGAACTCGTGACTCAGCGGCTGAATGACGTGCTCACGATGCGCCGGGTCCGCGACCACGGCGTGATGAACATGGGGATCCGGTTTCGCGGAAGTCGCGCGGCCGTCCTCCGTTTGCGATTCGACGGCCGCAGCGTCCGCTGCCGGCTGCGAGTTCGCGAGCCGGGCCGGCATCGCGCACGCCCCGGCGGACAGCAGCAGGGTGCCGGTCATCAGCCACTCTGCGCAGCGGCGAGGCACAGCACGCTGGCAGGCCGTTGAGGATGCCGGTGATCGATGGGCCGTCATGGTTGGGCGCCCGGTGAGTGAATGACTTCCACCGGGACGAACGGTTGCACCAGTTCATCCGGTGTGCCCCGCCCGGGTGTGCGACCCCCCAGCCGGAGGATCGCCACAGGACGCCCCCGCTGCGTTGCGGACTCCAGCAGATTTGCGCTCGGCAATAAATCCGAAATGTGCACGTCCCCCTCTTGCGCATTGGGACGCGGCAGGTCCTGTCGTTCCAGATAGATGACCTTCGTCACCATCCGGTCCTGCAGGACGGCTTCGATTTCTTCGGCCGTGAGTTGAATCGGCACGGCAAACTCACCCGCCAGTTCCGGTGGAGCGTGCAGCCGGTCGAGCATCTCGATCGTCGGATACAGTTCCACGCCGGGAAACTCCGGCAGATCACTGATCTTCACCCGGCAGACGTGGCCGACCGGCAGGCGGGCTTGCGCCGGCGCGTCGACGGCGACGCCCTCCGGCGTCGAGCCATCGAAGAACGTCACGCGACCTTGAGTCGGAAGTGAGACTTCGAACGGCTGCGGGAAGCCATGGATGCCGCGCTGAGCGATTACATTCCACCGCCCCGCGACGCCGACCGGCGCCCGATGGTCCAGCGGGAAGTGCGTTCGGGCGTCCTGGGCGGTCAGCGGGACTGCCGCAAGGCTCCCCAGCAGAAGGGCGATGCTGAACCGTATCGAACGCTGCCGCATAGGAGGGACGATCGGAGTGGAGTGTTTTGTGTCGGTTGAACGCGGTCCGGGCGGGCCGCGTACTTCAACGACGGCCAACAAACTTCGGTGCGAGCCATGCGTCGCACGTGGTCTGCCAATACCACGGCGTCCCGGTCGAACCGGGACGCCGCCTGAAGTCAGAAGAACTGGCTCATTCCGGCAGCCCGGCGGCAGGCATCGGGGCCGCTGCCGGCGGTCCACCCTGACCCCACTGCGGCCAGGAGAGCTGGTTCGTGCGGTACACCGGGTGCGTTTCGGTGTACTCCATTGACGAGACCGGATGCGGCAGCCGGTAGCCCGGCTCATGTTTGACGTGAACGCGGAAGTCCTTCACCGGCTCGCCCAGGTCAACGTCGGTGTGATTGTCGACCGTGTGCGACTGCAGGCTCGCGGGACGTCCAAACGGCAGGTGCGCGGGACCGACCAGGCCGATCGGTGTGCCGGTGTGCGGCATACCGTAGGCCATCGCGCCGGCGGCGCCGACGACCGGATCATAGGCGGGCCGTCCGGGTCCGCCGGATCCGCCCATCATCATTTCGCCGGGGACGGCCGAACCGCCGTGGCTGAACGGGCCGATCGGGAGCGGCGGCTGGAATTGGCCTTCTTCGCCGTCAACCTGCACGATATGTCCTGTCTGCTGGACCGCGCCTCCCATCTGGCCGGGCATTTCCAGGTCCATGTTCCCGACCCGGAGGACGGCCATGATGGTGCCGCGACGATCAGCTTCCGCCACCGGGTCCATGCCCGGGGCAAGCCGCGTCGAGACCAGTTCCTCGACTCCGGCCACGGCCAGTTCCTGATACTTGGCGTCTGGCAGGTAGATCACCTTCGTGACGAAGTTGTTGGTGTCCACCTGATCGAGGTCCTCGTCGTTCAGCCGCAACGGCAGGGCGTTATGCGAAAGATAGGCGTCGGTCGTGGGGTGCGCGGGGTAGATGTGCAGTGTGGGGTAGAGCACCGATCCCTCCCGTCCGGGAATGTTGCTCAGTTTCAGGCGATAGCTGTGCCCCTGCACGAAGTTGTAGCGATCGGGGGCGGTCAGCTGATTCTCGGCGAAACCGTCCGGAATCTGCCAGCCGATGCTCATTCCTTCGGGACCAAGAAAACGAACCTGCGTCGTCCGCAGGACGGCCATCTGCGGTGGCGGCGCCGTCATTCCCATGACGCCCGGACCAGGACCGCCGACCATCGGGCCGGGGTGCGCCAGCATTTCCGCGGGCGGGGCCGTGAATTCACTGTGCTGCAACAGTTGTTGACCGTCGTATGCGCAACCGACGCATACCACCAACAAGGCTCCTAACGCCAGAAAGTAAAACCTCATGGCCTTCCCTTTTCGGTTGCTGGTCCCGTCGAATCGCCCCGATTGCGGTCGACCGATCCGTTCTCGTCCCGCTAGAATGTTGATTCCGTGCGACACACCCATCGGTGGGCGGATTGACGCCGCTCGCTGCAGCCGACAGCGTCCGATCCGTTCGGAGCGACTGCGCGTGTTTCGGGGTACGATCCACGGCTGCATCGGTTTACGGTCACTTCAGTTTTCGGCTGTTCGTGCTGCGTTTCTTTGGCAAATCCGGTATTTTCGCGACAATATGCAAAGATTCGCCATTTTCACATTCCTGCTGGTGGGCGGCATTGCATTGCTGTCCCGGTTCGAACGCGCCGGCCAGGCGCAAACGGAGGATCCACAATCCGTTCCGGCCGGTGGCACATCGGCCTCGAGCGCTCAGCCCGTCGGTGCACCGGCTGAGTCGTCAGGCACGGAAGAGGTCGCGCCTGATCCCGAAGTCGTGGCGGCCGCGGGCAAACTGCTGCGCGATGCGCGCGACCGGCTTTACGCTCGCGAGTCCGTCAAAGCCAACCTGGTGGAGCGGTCCACGCTTGGCAACCGGCGTTTCTCAGCCGAGGGGCGATACGTGTCGGGACGATTCCCCCGTTTGCGCCTCGAGTACAGGGTTCAGGTCGGTGACAGTGAAGGAATCCTGATCGAGGTCTGCGACGGGCAGGTCCTGCGAACGAGTAAGGAGATCCGTCGTGCGCGCGAACCTGGATCGAACGCACCTCCACCCAAGCCGACGGAAATCCAGGTGACCCGCAAGGACGTTGAGAAAATCCTGCAGGCCGCGGAGCGGGGAGATGTTCCACCAGAGGCCGTGCTGCAGGCCGAATTGGGCCTCGGCGGCGTGCCGACGCTGCTGGCATCGCTGGAACGGACCATGCAGTTCGACGCCCGCCGGAATGAGGTGTATCAGGACCGGCGTTACATTGTGATTCAGGGGCACTGGAAAGAAGAGTACCTGCAGAAACTCGGCAAGCAGCTCGGGCAGTCGGCGCAGGTGTTCACCCCCTTCATGCCGGAACAGGTCCGGGTTTATTTCGATGAGGAGACGCTGTTTCCGATGCGGATTCTGTATCTGAAACAGGCGACGGAAAAGCCGAAGACGTTTCGCGCCGTGCTCTCTCTGGAATTCACCGACGTGGAGCTGGATCAGCCGCTCGATCCCCAGGAATTCCGCTACGTCCCCCCGCGCGACGTCCCGGAAGTCGATGAGACGGCGGTGTACCTCAAGGCGATTGAGGGCCTGCGCGCCGCGGCGAGCACTACTGCGGAGGGGACCGCCACACCGGACGCGACGCCGACGGGGCGGGCGCAATGACCAGCGTCCTGTCGCCGCGGTTCCTGTTTCGCTATGCGTTCCCGGTGACCCGGGACGATCGGTTGCCGCGGCACATTTCGCCACTGCGCCTGGAACTGCCGCCGCAATGCCGGCTGCCGGACCTGTCTGCCCTGGATGGACTCGAATCGCCGGTCGACGTGCGCCTGGCGTGGAACCCGCAGGGGATCGGGATCGCACTGCGGGTGTGCGGCAAATCGAATCCACCGCGGTGCGATCCGGGGGCGGCGACCACGTCGGACGGTCTGCAGGTGTGGATCGACACTCGCTGCACCCAGAACGTGCACCGCGCGTCGCGGTTCTGTCACTATTTCTGCCTGCTCCCGAACGGCGGCGGAAACGGCAGCCACGCGGTCGGCATGTCACTCCCCGTGCCGCGGGCCAGGGAAGACGCACCGCAGTGCGATCCGGCGGACCTCCTCGTTTCGTCCGCTGTGCATTCGAACGGATATTCGCTGGAGGCGTGGTTGCCGGCAGCGGCCCTGAACGGGTTTGACCCTGCGGCACAGTCGCGGCTCGGGTTCTTCTTCGCTGTAGTGGATGCGGAACTTGGTTTGCAACCGATGTCCGTCGGCGACGACTTTCCGTATGCATCGGATCCGAGCCTCTGGTCGACGCTCGAACTGAGTGATGCCTGACGGAATTCCCTCATTGCGACGGCGAAGGACCTGCGGATTCGATACACTGACGCGCGCCGGACGCGGCCCCCGCCGGAGCCTTCAGAACGAGTTGCATCCGGCCGGGACATTCGGTTTGCGGAACCACTCCATCGACGTCACCAGCAGATTCCGATGCCATCCCTCTCATACAAAGACTCCGGCGTCAACCTGGAACTGTACGATCAGGCCATGCTCAAGTTGCCGGCGCTGATGGCCGGAACTCATTCCCGCCGCGTCCTGCCGCTGGAGGGGGGCTTTGCCGGCCTGTTCCGGCTGCAGGACGAACTCCACAAGTACGACGATCCGGTGCTGGTCTCCGGAACCGACGGCGTCGGCACGAAGATCCGCGTCGCGCAACAGACGCGGCGTTACGACACGATCGGCATCGACCTGGTGGCGATGTGCGTCAACGACTGCCTGTGCGTCGGCGCGCAGCCGCTGTTTTTTCTCGATTACCTCGCGATGGCGCACGATGACCCGGAGCAACATTACGCGCTCGTGAAGGGAGTGCGGGACGGCTGCCTGCTGGCGCAGGCGGCGCTGATCGGCGGCGAGACAGCCATCATGCCGGGCCTCTACGCACCGGGGGACTTCGACCTGGCCGGGTTTTGCGTGGGAGTCGTCGAGCGGTCGAGAATCATTGACGGCTCCCGCATCCGCCCCGGGGACATCGTGCTGGGCGTGGCCTCAACCGGCCTGCATTCGAATGGTTTTTCGCTCGTCCGCAAGGCCGTTTTCGAAGCGGGCGGATTAACGGTCGACAATCATGTTGCGGAGCTGGGCGCGTCGGTCGGCGACGTCCTCCTGACGCCGACGCGGATCTACACGGACGTCACGTCGAGGCTCTTGAACGACGCGGAACTGGCGGCCGGAATCACCGGTATTGCCCATATCACGGGGGGAGGGCTGGCCGACAACCTGGTGCGCATCCTCCCCCGGGAATGCCGCGCGATTGTCGACCGGAGCCGCTGGGACGTACCGGCCGTCTTTGGATGGGTGCAGAAACTGGGAGGCATTGAGCGCGAGGAGATGTTCCGCGTCTTCAACATGGGCGTGGGTCTGGCCCTGGTGTGCCGCGCGGAATGCCAGTCACGGATTCAGCAGGTGATCGAAGATCTCAATACGCGAATTTTCCGGATCGGCGAAGTGACGAACGGCCCTCAGGCGGCCGAATACGTGAATTGACCGTCGCGCGCGACGCGCGGATCACTCGGCATCCGTCGCGCGCCGGCGGGCCATGAGGGTCTGAAAGTCGCTGTTTTTTCCCAGGATTTCCTGCAGCTTCTGCAGGGAGCGGGTGAGCAGGACCCTTACGGCCCCGTCGCTCCTGCCAAGTTGTTCGGCGATCTCCTTACTCGGCAGCCCCTCGACGTAGCGCAACCGCAGGGCCGTGCGGGCATCGTCGGGCAGCGACTGCATCGCGGCCAGCATGTGGAATTCCTTCTGCTGGCGCGACATCGCAGCGCTGGGAGATGTCAAACTCGCGGCAATCAGGTCCGCCAGCCCGCCGCCGTCCTCACCGTCCGGGCGCCGGGCGGCGACGTTCACCTCACGTCCGGCCGCGCGTTTCTGGGCGCCGAAATGATGCCGGTGCGCGTCGATGATCCGCCGCTCCGCCTGCTGGCACAGCCAGCCGAAAGGGTCGCGGTCCCCCCATTCGACTTCGCCCAGCGCATGGAGCGCGCTGACCGTCACTTCCTGGAGAACATCGGCGGGCTCGACCTTGCGCCGGAGGCCGTCGCTCATCCGTTTTTCGATGAAGGACAGCAGTTGCGGTGTGCACTGCGCGACGTACGCCGCCAGCGCTTCACGGTCGCCCGACTTGACGCGCTCGATCAGGGCAGGGTCAGGAAGGGACATGGGGGCGCTCTCCGAGGCGGGTGACTGTCTCGCTACGTCTGTGCCGGCCTGACGTTCAAACTCAGGTGACGGCAGAGAGGACTCGCGGAAAACACTGCTTGTAGACCGGTACGAGATGCTGCAGACACGTCAGCAGGACCTCGGCCTGGGTCAGGAAGGCGAGGA
>CAZWGW010000051.1:0-5283 GCA_964633565.1 uncultured Planctomycetaceae bacterium | reverse complement strand
CACTTCGCGAATGATGGTTGCCGCATACTGGCTCAGCACGGGCGCGGTCTCCCTCCGGTACACTTCAAAGCGTTTGCGGATGACGGCGTCGCTCACGTCGTCGCGCCGGTTCTCGAGACTGGCGCGGCGGCGAATCCGTTCCATCATCACCTGTTCATCCCGGCAGATCAGGTGTAATACGATCCTCACGTCGATGTAGGGACGGATCAGGACGCATTGCTGCCGGTTGCGCGGGATTCCGTCCAGCAGCAGAAGATGCTGCTCCGGCCGAAACTCCCCGTCCCGCCGTTGCGCCTCGAGCCACTCGAAGACGATCCGGATGGTCAGATCGTCGGGAACGAGTTCACCGCGGAGCGAGTAGTCGCGGGTCGTCTTCGCGACGGCGGACGCCGGGTCGAGTTGTCGAAAGATCGTCCCGCTGGAAAGATGAAAAAAGCCCGGGACCCGCTTCAGGATGTCGCATTGCGTCCCCTTCCCTGCGCCGGGCGCGCCGAAAATCAGGGCAGCCGGATAGGGGTAGGGCGGCTGTGACATCGCATGCCTCGCTCGCTGGTCGGAGGCGGACCGTCCGCAGCCAACCGGACTCACCGGGACATGAAGGCAACGACCTGACCCACGTCGACCGGGAGACTGACGTCTTCCGCCGTCGGCAGGGAGGTCACGATCGCTTTCAGCGACTCAAGGTCAAAGGAGATCCAGTTGCACGCCGGAGGATTGCCGGATACCGCCAACTGCTGGTAGAGTTGTCGCAAATTGGGACGGTTCTTCACGCTGACGACGTCCCCGGCGCGGACCTGGATCGACGGCCGCGTCACCGTGCGGCCGTTGACCTGGAAGTGTCCATGCACGATTCCCTGCCGCGCCTGCGGCCGCGTCACAGTGAACCCGGCGCGGCGGACCACGTTATCCAGTCGCCGTTCGCACAGGATCAACAGGTGCGCTCCGGTGTTCCCCTTGAGCCGTTTGGCCTTGCTGAAGTATTTGCGCAACTGCTGTTCGCGCAACCCATAGTAGTATTTGATCTTCTGCTTCTCGCTCAGCGCCATGCCGTAGATGGACGCCTTGCCCCGCCGGGTGATCATTCCTGGCGGTTCGGGCTTGCGCTCCAAGGCGCGAATCGCCCCCGCGTTTTCGAAGACTTGAAAGCCTAACCGACGATTGACGCGAGCTTTCGGTCCGGTGTAACGCCCCATGTGGGCACTCTCCTCGGTCGAAGCGCGGGGCGGGAATCACAGTTGTTCCGGCGGGCCGCCGCGAATCTGCAACACAATTGGGAAACGCCCCTTATGACGACCAGAGGCGCTTCCGTCAAGTCTGGCAGCGGGGAATCGGGCGGAATGCGGACTGCACCGGACACTGTCACCCCGCCCATTGCGGCTGGAGCGGTCCGATTCTCCGGACCGATCCCATCCGCCGGATCCACCCGCTCCATTGCTTCCCACGCGCCAACCGGACTAACCGGCCGCCGTACGGCACACAGCGGCACAGCCGGTTTGGCGGATTTCGTGCGCGTCAACCAATGTAGAACTAGAGTTGCACACCCTGAGGAACGGTCATTTGGAGAACCCGAGGCACCCTATGGATCTCGGCACGGTGGCGTCTCCGCGCCCTACCCAGAATGCGTCGCTTGACACCGGCTGGTTCCTGACCGGCTGCGTCGAACCGGGACGCGCCATCTGCAAGTTTCCGATCAACTCGGAGTCGTTTGTGATCGGCCGCCGTCCGGGTGTGTCGCTGACATTGCCGTCTGGCCGGGTCTCCGGTCGACACGCGGAGATCATCATCGTCGGCGAGCACCTGTTTATTCGGGACCTGGGGAGCACGAACGGGACGTTCGTGAACCGCCGCAAGGTGGTGCGGCCGACCCCGGTCGGCGAAGGAGACCATATCGAACTGGCGGATACGGAATTCCGGCTGGAATTCCTGCCGCGCAAGCCGATCGATCCTTTTGCCCTTGATCCGGCGCTCAAGAAGACGGCCAAGTCACTGGACTCGTTTGAGCCGGACTGGATCCTGAGCCAGTTCGAGCAGCTCATGCGGCAGCGGTCGGTGACGCCGCATTACCAGCCGATCATCCGTCTCTCGGATGTGGGCGTGCTCGGATTCGAGGCCCTGGCCCGCAGCAATGTGCCGGGGCTGCAGAATCCGGCCGCGATGTTCCAGACGGCGCAACTCGTGAACCGGGAAACGGAACTCAGTCAGCTCTGCCGGGACCGCGCCGTCGAGACCATCGCCACCCGGCCGGACTCGATCCCCGTGTTTCTCAACACACACCCGCACGAAGACCTGGAGCGGGACGTGCTCGACTCGTTTCGCCGGCTGCGCGAGCGGTTTCCGGACGTGTCGCTGGTGGTCGAGATACACGAAGGGGCGATTGACGATCCGCTGCGCATGCACGCGGTCAAGCAGCAGTTGTGCGAACTGAATGTGAAGCTGGCGTACGATGACTTCGGGGCCGGGCAATCGCGGTTGCTGGAACTGGTCCAGGCGCCGCCCCATTTCCTGAAATTCGACGCGTGTCTGGTGCGGCATGCGGACCGGGCGTCAAATCACCAGTGGAAGCTGCTCAAGATGCTGGTGGACATGGCGCACGATTTCGACACGCTGACCCTCGCCGAAGGGGTCGAGACCGCACCGGAAGCCGATGCCTGCCGCGATCTGGGTTTCGATCTGGCGCAGGGCTATTTCTTCGGCAAGCCGGCTCCGCTCAAGGCCGGCAAGGGGAATTCAACCCAATTCTCGCTGAAAGTCTCGGTGTAAGCCGACCGACCGGGGACGCGGCGCCTGTGCGCCGGCCGGATTCTTCGCTCGCGACGTCGATCCTGAGGCGAAAGTGTCAAACCGTGACGGTTATTCCGCCGATACGAGATCTATGGATTGTCGCGGTTCGCGGCTGCGCGGGGGATGTTCCGGCGCAGAACCTGCCGGTCAGAGTCCCATGACGGATCACGGATGATGCTGCTCCAACTCGGCCGATTCTGCCGGCGCAAGGCGTGGGTCGCCGCGACGACCCTGGCCATGGGCTGCGCCGGCGCCAACCCCGCCATCCGGTATCTAGGCGAAGGAGACATGCGCTACTACCGGGGCGCCGCCACGGAGATCGACTATCCGAATGTCGTTTCCGAAACGCCGCCCGAGGTCTCGTCCACCATGGCGCCGCACACGGTGCGCGACCTGGACCAGTGCGAGATCCGCGACCTGACGCTGGCCGAGGCGATTCAGCTCGCCCTGATGAGCAACGAGGTCATCCGCACTTACCCCGGAGTCGGGACTGATATCACCGCCGGCGGCGAGTTGCTGTTGAACCCCAACTTTGTCGCCTCCGTCTACGACCCGGCGATTCAGGAGTCGGGCGTCCTGTTCGGCGGTCGCGGCGTGGAAGCGGCCCTGGCGGACTTCGACGCCCAGTTTACCAGCAGCCTGGTCATGGGGCGCAGCGACATCGCGACGGGTAATCCGGACGCGCCGGCGTTCCTCCGGGGGGAGGTCGGAGAGTTTCAATCGGAGCTGTCCAAGTTCTTCGCGAACGGCGGCGTCGTGTCACTGAATCACGATCTCTTCTATGACGTGCCCGACGGGGCGGACATCGGGTCCATCTACCGCGGCCGGGTGGGCATGGAATACCGGCTGCCGCTGTTGGCCGGCGCCGGCACCGAGTACACGCGGATCGCCGGCCCGATCGGCCGCAGTTTCGGCGGCATCACCGGCGTGTCACAGGGCGTCCTCGTTGCCCGCATCAACAACGATATCGAAATTGCCGACCTCCAGCTCAGCCTGGAGAACCTGGTCCGCGACGTCGAACTGGCGTACTGGGACCTGCACTTTCAATACCGGGTGTTCGATACGGCGGTCACCGCCCGGAACGCCGCGCTCGACACGTGGCGTCTGACCAAAAAGCAGGCGGGCGAAGTCCTGATTCCGGCCGATGAGGCGCAGGCGCGCGACGCATTCTATGCCGCGCAGGCAGCAGTCGACGATTCCCAGAACAGTCTGTTTGACGTGGAAGTCAAGCTGCGCAGGCTGCTCGGTCTGCCGGTCAACGACGGCGCTGTCCTGCGCCCCGCAGACCCCCCCGTCACGGTGGAAATCGTGCCGGACTGGTACGCCGCCCTGACCGAGGGACTCGGCAACCGCGTCGAACTCCGCCGTCAGAAGTGGAGCATCCGGAGCTTTGAACTCCAGCTCGCCGCGGCCCGGAGCCTCACGCGGCCTCGACTCGACTTCCTGGGCGGCTATCACGTCAATGGTTTCGGCGACGACGTTCTGAACTACGACGGATCGACCTACAACAGCTTCTACCAGTCAGTCGCCGCGGGAAAGCAGGACGGCTGGAACGTCGGACTGCAGATGAACTGGCCGATCGGTCTGCGTGCCGCCCATGCCCAGGTCCGCAACTACGAACTGCGGCTGGCCAAGGCCCGCAAGGTCCTTGCCGAACAGGAAGAGGAAGTTGCCTACGAACTGGCGCAGACATTCCAGAACGTGGCCCGTTCGCACGCCGTCCTGCGGTCCAACTACCTGCGCTACGTGGCGGCTGAGGAAAACGTCCGGGGTCTGGAACCCCGCGTGCTCACCGAGGACAATGTCGACGTCATTCTCCGGGCATACCAGCGGCGTGCGATCGCCGAGCGGGACTATCACGCGGCCGTGGTGGATTACAACAAGGCGCTGGCCGTTCTGCAGCGCCGGAAGGGGACGATCCTCGCATACAACAACATCAACCTGATGGAAGGGGGCTGGGTCCCCGAGGCGTATCAGGACGCGGACCGGCACGCCCAGGCCCGCGGCCATGCCTGGGACGCGAAGCATCTCGAATCGCGGCCGCAGGAGTTCGCCGTCGACGCTCCCGTCGGACGCGCCGTCTTCACTTCCGAGCAGGCGGCACACTACGGCAGCGGCACGATGCAGCCCGTTCCCGACATGCCCCCCCAGCCGGCGCCGCCTGAGCCGGCGCCCCCGTCCGAGGCGCCGCCGCCGCCCGGCGACGTGCCCGATGCGGCGTCATCCCCGGCCGATGAGTCGGTGTCTCAGGCGGCATGGCAGTTCGGCAATGAATTCCAGCGGCCGCGGGCCACGGCCCCGGCTGTCCGCAAGGTCGTGCGACGGTCCGCACCCGTCCTGAAGACCGAACCCGAATCGCAATCGCCGCTGCCGGTCCTGGAGTCGCGGCGGCTGCAGCCGCCGTCCGGACTCTACGACTTTTGAACCGGCCGCTGCCTTGCTATCCGCCGGGCGGCAGCGCTTCCCATGCCGGTCTCCCGGGCGGGATTCCCGTTGCCAGAA
>CAZWGW010000050.1:6452-17260 GCA_964633565.1 uncultured Planctomycetaceae bacterium | reverse complement strand
GTGCGGCCTGGAAGACGTTCCCTCGGTGCTGACCGATCAATTCTACCGGGTCCGTTACGGCAGCCAGGAACTGTCAGACGCAGAGCGGACCACCGTCGGAGCGCATCTGGACGCGCTGGAACGCTGCGTGCACGAGACCGGTTCCAACGGTCGCGTCCGGTAAGACGCGAGGAGCGGACTGCGGGGGGCGATCAGACAAAACGGCCCGGACGATGGACCGTCCGGGCCGGTGACTTTCCCCGGGACATTCGCCCGCGTCATTCCCGGATCGTGGCATGAAAGCCTTCGTCGTTGAGCGCCTTGACGACGGCGGCGACGCTGACGTCCGATCCGGTGACCGTCACCGAACTGGCGTCGCGATCGCATTTCACGCCACTGACGCCCGCGACCGCCTTGACGGCCGCTTCCGCGGCCTTGACACAGGCCCCGCAGCACAGGTGGACGTTGGACACGGCAATCGAGTCGGCCTTGGCGTCCTCTTTCGCGCCGGAGGCAGGGAACTTCGCGTCCTTGCCGTCGATCGTCGCCGCGCCGTGGAAGCCCCCCTGGGCGAGGGCGTCGATGCCGGCCTGGGCCGCCTTGTCGTCCGCCGCGGTGAAGGTCACCGTCTTGGCGGCCCGGTCGCACTTGACCGCCGAAACACCGCTGACGCCGGTCAGGGCCTTGTCGACCCCCCGCACGCAACTGGGGCAACAGAGGTGAACGTCTTTGATTTCCACGCTGCCGGCGGACGCGGCGCCGGCGGACAACAGGACCAGCGCGGTCGAAAACAGGGAAGTGGCCGTACGCATGGGGTGGTTCCTCGGTGGTGTGTTCGGATCGGGTCGCGCCGCACGGCGGCTTCGCGCAGTGTTTCCCGAAACACCGGCCGTGTCAATCGACTCAGCTCAGCAACTCGCCGATCGGCTCCCCGGCGTCGACGATCCGCAAGGGGCGTCCTTCGGGGGTGATCAGTTCCTTGTCGGCGTCGATTTTCAGACAGCCGCACATCGTGCGAAACAGGTCGTCGACGTCGACCGGCCGGTCGGCGATCTCCATCCCGTCGTCGCTCGTCCGGCCGAGGCAGCGCCCGCCGCGAACGCCGGCGCCTCCGATCAGAAGATTGAAGTTCCGCGCCCAGTGGTCCCGGCCGACGTTGGGCGTGCGCTGATTGATCTTCGGCGTCCGTCCGAACTCGCCGAGGACGACGACCAGCGTCCGCTCCAGCAGGCCCCGCTGCTTCAGGTCGGTGACGAGGGCCGACAGCCCCTGGTCGACCTCGCCGGCCGCGCGGGGGATGTTCTGCCACAGGTCCTGGTGCATGTCCCAGCCGCCGCGCTGCACCTCGACAAAGGGGACGCCGGATTCGACCAGTCGACGGGCGACGAGGCACCCCTGGCCGAACGCGTGGGCGCCGTACGACTGCTTCGTGGCGTCGGACTCGCCGTCGAGGGTGAACGCCTTGAGCCGCCGGGACGTCATCAGGTGCGAGGCCTTGTCGTACAGCGCCTGGTGCTCCCGGGCGATGGCGGCCGCGCCGGCCGCCGCCAGGTCGTCGTCCTGGGCGCGGAGCAGCGCGAGCCGGCGGTCGATCCGCGCCGTCGCGACGGACGTCGAAACGTTGGCCGGCAACTGGCCGGCGCGGTCCACCCCGACCGGCGCCACCTTGACGCCGACGACCCCGGAACTGATCGTGTTGCCGATGCTGATGAAGTTCGGCACGTCGGCTTCGGGGTCCCCCAGTTCCTGTGCGACAACGGCCCCGAAGTGCGGAAACTTCGACGCACCTCCCAGCCGCCGCCCGGTGCGCAAGTGATATTGCCCGCGCTCATGCGCTGCCTCTTTGCCGGCCATCGTGCGAATGACCGACAGGTCGTGCATCAGTCTGGCGACTTTCGGCCAGTATTCCGCGAACTGCACTCCGGGAATCGCCGTGTCGATCGCCTTCGTCGGGCCGCCGTTGGTTGTGCCGGGCTTGGGGTCCCAGGTTTCCATCTGGCTCGGCGCGCCGGTCAGGAACACCATGATGCAGGCACGGCCCTCGCGCTTGAGATCGTCGGCGCGGAGGCCGAGCGTCTGGAGCCACGCCGCCCCTGACAGACCGGCGAAGCCCGCACCGGTGAGTTGCATTAGGCGGCGCCGAGTGACCAGGCCATCGCGATTCAGATTGACGTGGAGGAGGTTGTTGTTCATACGGTGTTTCCAGTTCAGGCTCGCTCACAATGCCAATTCCGATGCTCACTCGATCTCCGTCACGATTTGATCCGGGTCGCGCGGGTGCACCGTCTCGGTCTCCGCTGGTCGATAATCATGTCTTCTCACCGCTTCGTCACGAATTCGGCCGAATTCACCAGCACCCAGAGCACATCGTCGACGGCCTCGCCACGGTTTCCCGCGCTCTTCAGGTAAGAGACATATCGCATCGTTTCCGCGTCCGTGGGCGTCCGCGCCAGCACGCCGAGGAACGCCTCGCGCACGAGGTCACGGTCGTTTTTGATCTGCACCAGTTCCTTGCGCAGCGGGCTGTTCGCGAGCCGCTGCTGGAGTTGGCCGTTGTTCATCAGCAGCAGCGCCTGCTGGATGGACCCCTCCAGGTCGCGCTGCGGGACCGACGGGTTCTGGTCGAACGTCTGGCGGACCGACCGTGCCAGACCGCCGTTCTCGCCCACCAGCCGTTCGAGGTTGTCGGCCACTTCGTACGGCCGGAGCCGGGCCGGACGCGTGGCGGTGAACAGGTCCGCGTCGTGTTCGAGCGTGCGCGATTCGCGCTGGTAGGCCTGGGTGCCCATGATCGTGCGGAACAGCCAGCGCACGTCGAAGCCGCTGCTGCGGAACGAGGCGCCGAGGCGGTTGACGACCAGCTTGTAGACGACCTCCTTGTCCGGTCCGAGGCTGTCGACGGAATAGAAGCCGTCCCCGATCAATTCGCTCCAGATGCGGTTCACGTAGGCGCGGGCGAACCAGTAGTTGTCCGGGTTGTAGATCAGGTACGCGGCGCCGGCGACGCGGCGCTGGTCGGGCTTGAGCCCCGGCGGGGGCTCTTCGCCGAGCAGGAACCGCGCCTGCATCTCGGTCTTCTGCGAGGGGTCCTGCTGGTCGGTCATGTAGTACCTGCCGGGCGCGAAGAACGCCGCCATCTCGTGAAACTGCTCGCGTTTCCACTGGTCGAAGGGGTGGTCGTGGCACTCCGCGCAGCCGACGCTGATGCCCATGAAGATCCGGGCCGTCTGCGAGGCGATGATCTCGGGCTTGCGCTCGCAGGCCAGGATAAAATTGTTCGGGCCGTAATCCTGCTGCCAGCCGTTCTCCTGCGGTTTTTTGCCGTTCACCCGCGCCGGCGAGGCGGAAATCATTTCGGCCACAATCCGGTCCCAGGGTGTCCCCTGCTGGAACTCCGTGAACAGCCAGTCTTCGAACGCCTGCGGGTTGATTGTGTTGCGATTGGCGTCCGAATCATGAAAGACGACCGAACGCCAGTAGCGGGCCCACTTCCGGGCGAATTCGTCGGTGCCCAGCAGTTCCGCCACGACCCGGTCGCGTTTCTTCGGGTCCGCGTCGGCCGCGAAGGCCTTGATTTTCTCGCGTGACGGGACGGTCCCCGTCAGATCCAGACTGGCCCGCCGCAGGAACGTCTCGTCATTGACGAGGGGCGCCAGCGGGGTCTTTGTGGCGCCGGACACCTGCTGCTGCAGGAGGTCATCGACATGCCGAGGCAGCAGCGGAGAGGCCTGCCCCGAGCGGATGGCGGGAAACGCCTGCCGCATCAGCTCCAGAAAGCGGAGTTTGTCTTCCGGCTTTTTGAGGTCCGGCAGGTTCTTGACGGCCGGCGGCGTGACGGGTTTCTTCCCGGGCCGCACCGGCGGCGCGCCGCCCACCGTGCAGACCGCGAGGAACGCCGTGGCGATCGCCAGGAACCACGACGCAACGGACTTGCCTCTGAGTCGCATGGCGAGTCTTTCTCCTGGTGCAGCGATCGCTGCGATCGGTCACTCCCTGGCCTATTCTAACATGCCCGCCTCCGGCGCCGGCAATGGGGATGGCATGGCCGGGCGCCGATGCTGCTCAAAACGTCCAGCCATCCGGCACAACCGCGCCGCGCGGCACGATGATGACGCCGTCCCGCACGACCACCGGACCGCGGTCGCCGTCCGCCGGGAAACCCTTCGGCAGCCGGATCGTGGCCCCCTTGCCGATGCAGCAGTTCTTGTCCACGATCGCCCCCTCGATCACGGTGCGGTCGCCGATGCCGACGGGAGGTTGGCCGGCGGGGCGGGACCGGGCCTCGGCATCCCAGGGATAGTAGTCCGCCCCCATCAGGAACGAGCCGCGAATCGTCGCGTCCTTGCCGACCACGCACCGCAGCCCGACCAGGCTCTGGTCGATGACGGTTCCCTGCTCGATGCGGCAGCCGTCCGCGACCAGGCTGCCGATGATCGTCGCGCCGTCAATCCGCGTCGGCGGCAGGAAGCGCGGCCGCGTATAGATCGGCCCGTCCGGGTGGTCGATCGAGAACGGCGGGTCGGCCGCCGCCAGCATCAGGTTCGTCTCATAGAATGCGCGGATCGTGCCGATGTCCTCCCAGTAGTCGTCGAAGAGGTGTACCTGCACGTGCCGCGCGCGGATGGCGGCGGGAAAGACCTCCTTGCCGAAGTCGTGGTAGTCGGTCTTGTCGAGCAGTTCGATCAGTGTGTCGCGATTGAAGAGATAAATCCCCATGCTGGCCAGGCACGTTCGCCCCCGGCTATCGATGCCGTGCCGTTCCAGCCAGTCCGGTTCGGTGCGGACGAGGTCCAGTTCCTGCTTCGTCTTTGGCTTCTCGAGAAAGCCTTCCACGCGCCCGGAGTCGTCGAGCCGCATGATGCCGAACGACGCCGCCTTGTCCGCGGTCACGGGGAGCGCCGCGATCGTCACGTCGGCCCGTGCGTCGCGGTGCGTGCGGAGCATGTCGCTAAAGTCCATGCGGTAGAGCTGGTCCCCGGAGAGGATGAGCACGTAGTCGATGCCGGGCTGCTGCAGATAGCGCAGGTTCTTGCGGACGGCGTCGGCCGTCCCCTGGTACCAGTTCTCCCCCTCGTTGGTCTGCTGCGCGGCAAGGATCTCGACAAACCCGCCGGAGAACGGGTCGAAGCGGTACGTCTGGCGGATGTGCCGGTGCAGGCTGACCGAGTTGAACTGGGTCAGCACGTACATGCGGCGGATGCCGCTGTTGAGGCAGTTCGAAATCGGGATGTCGATCAGCCGGTATTTGCCCCCCAGCGGCACGGCCGGCTTGGAGCGCTCCTCGGTGAGCGGCCGGAGGCGCGTCCCCTTGCCGCCGCCGAGGATCAGGCAGACGAGGTTCCCGGAATCGAGGGTCGTAGTCATGGCAGCAATGACACGTGCTCTAGTGCAAACGAGAGGGGCCGCAACGGTCATCGTAATGGATCGACGGCGCGCATGCACGGGAAGTGCCTCGCAACGAGAAGATCCGTCGACAGGAGTCGGCGGGCCAATGCGACGCTTAGGGTAACGACATGCCGAACGACGCAATCGGATTGCCGTGCGCCCGAACCTGGCGGTAAAATGAGGCCGTCAGTTGACCACCCAGTGGGAGAAATCGAGGCATGCAATTCAACGACGTCTCCGAATTCGTACGGGCCGCGCCCTTCCGTCCCTTCCGCATCACGCTCACCGACGGCAGGACCTATGACGTCCACCACCCGGAGCTGATCATGGTCGGCATCTCGTCGGTGATTGTCGGCCGCCCGGCGCCGAATACCGAAGAGCCGGCGTACGATCGCGCGGTGACGGTCTCGATGTCTCACATCATGCAGATCGAGCCGCTTGAGTCTGCGGAGGCGCAGGCTTCCCGGTAGAGCATGTTTGAAGTCCGTGAAGCGACCCGGACGCTTAGAGCGTCCGGGTCGCTGGTCGTGCCGAGGTCAGTGCTGGAACAGGAACTCCTTCGAGTTCAGCACGGCCCACCCCACGTCCTCCAGACCGAAGCGGCGGTTCTCACTGGCGGCGATGTGCTTCTTCGACGCCTCCAGTTCGGCCGTCGACGGCGTGCGACACACCGCCGAGAGGTACAGCGCCGTGATGATTTCGTCGTCCGACTTGCCGGCGACGATCATCTGGTTGATGCGGCCGTTGTCGTCGCGCAGCTTGTTGTGCACGGTCGGGCCGTTGATCATCTGCAGCGCCTGCGACAGGTTCGATTCGCTGGAGCGTTCGCATTCGCAGGCCATCTCGCGCTGCGGCTGGCCGAAGATCTTGAGGAAGTAGTTGTCCTTCGGCGGTTCGGGCAACTGCGTGGCCGGGGTCCCCGCCGGCACGCCGGGGAACGACTCGGCGACGCTGGTCACCGCACAGATCGCGTCGAGCAACTGTTCCGCCGTGAGCATCCGCGTCGTGGCGTGCGAGAAGTAGATCTCGTCGTCCTTGTTGAGGTCCACGGTCCGCGAGCTGCGCTGATAGGTGGCGCTGTTCATGATCGCGCGGATGGCCCATTTGCGGCTGTAACCGTGTTCGACGAACTGCTGTGCGAGTTCGTCCAGCAACTTCGCGTTCGACGGCGGGTTGGAATCGCGGAAGTCGTCGACCGGGTCGACGATGCCGCGGCCCATGAGGTGCCCCCAGATGCGATTCACGGTCGCCCGGGCGAAGAACGGGTTGTCGGGCTGCGTCAGCCACTCCGCGAAGACCTCGCGCCGGTCCTCGTCGGCCGGCACGTCGACGTCCCCCTTGAGCAGCAGGTGGACTTTCATCGTCTGCCCCGTGCGCGGCTGAGTGACGTCGCCGCCATCCTGCATGAAAATCACTTCGTCGTTGGGCGTCGGGCCGTTCTTGCGGCCGATGCGGGCGAACGCCGCGGCAATGCCGTAGTAGTTGTCCTGCGACCAGCGCTCGAAGGGGTGGTTGTGGCACTTGGCGCACTGGATCCGCACCCCGAGGAACAGTTGCGCGGTGGTTTCGGTCGCGTCGGTCGGCTCGCGGCTGGCGCGCCAGTAGTTGGCCGCCGGGTGCTCGAATACGCTGCCGCTGGCCGTCAGCAGTTCGCGCGCGAAGTCATCCATCGGCTGGTCATTCAACACGCCCTCGTAGATCCAGCGATTGAACTTGGCGACCCCCTGGGGGTTGATCTTACCGCTGTTGACGCGGAGCACGTCAGCCCATTTGAGCGCCCAGAACGCCGCATGGTCGCGCGACTCCAGCAACTCATCGATCAGCCGCGACCGTTTGTCCTCGGACAGGTCGTTGAGGTATGCCTGCGTCTCGGCGGTGGTCGGCAGGCGGCCGGCGGCGTCGAGGTAAGCCCGGCGCAGGAACTCGTCGTCGCTGCACAGGTCCGACGGCGGGATCTGCAATGTCTGGAGCTTCTCGTGGACGAGTCCGTCGACGAAATTGTGCTCCGGGGGATCATTCCAGACGAAGCCCTCGACGTTCTCGAGGAACGTGACGTAGCTCGTGTCCATCTTGTCGAGATAACGCGCGAGCACCGCCGTCTCGCCGCGGCCGGCCTTTTGCACGAGGCCCCCCTCGTCGACCGTGGCCACCGACTCCGCCGAGGAGGCGAACACCGTCAGCCGGGTCAGATCCCGGACGCTGCCGTCGCTGAAGTAGCCGTTCACGAGGATCTGCTGGCGGTTGCCGCTTTCGTGGAACACGCGTTTCTTCGGGAAAACCTCGATACGCGTCAGCGTCGGCTGGTCGGCCGGATCGAGGCGCATGCCTTCGGCGATCCACTCCCGCAGGACGGTGTGCGCCGGGTCGCCGTGTCGCAGCCGGCGGCCGCCGCCGTGGGCGACCTCCATCAACGGCTTTTTGAGCAGCAAGCTCTCATCCGGGTTCATGACGTTCGTGCGGCGGCCATAGGACTCGGTCCGTAGCGTCAGCGCATCCAGCGGCGGATCGTAACCGCGGAGCGACAGTCGGAACCCGGCCTTCCCCGACGGCGAGCCGTGGCAGGCCCCCATGTTGCAGCCCGCCTTGGTCAAGGCCGCCAGTGTCTGAGTATTGAAACTGATCGGCGCGGTTGTTTCGACGTTGGTCACGGTGACCTGGGCAGTAGCCGACATGTCCCCCATCCGGGCGGTGATGACGGCCGTCCCGTTGCCGACCGGCTTCGCGAGTGAATCTTCGATGACGACGACGTTCGGCGCGGACGACTCGTACTGGGCTTCGGCGGTCACGTCGCGGATGTCTTCCGAACCGAAGACGCCGGTGACGACCAGTTGCTGCCGGTCGCGGGTGGTGTT
Organism: uncultured Planctomycetaceae bacterium; assembly: GCA_964633565.1. Taxonomy (GTDB): domain Bacteria; phylum Planctomycetota; class Planctomycetia; order Planctomycetales; family Planctomycetaceae; genus CAZWGW01. Next base: position 9,044 of record CAZWGW010000050.1, on the reverse strand, counting down.
GAGATCAAACGTTGCCGGCTCCAGGCTCAACCCGGGGGCGGGCGGCTGTCCAGCGTCCGCGGCCAGGCACGACCATCCGTAGATCGCCAGGCAGCAAATGGCGCGGAGGAGGGTTTTTGCGAGTCGGTCTCGGTTGTGGACAGCCATGTGCCACTCCTGTTGGGGATTTCGTAGTAGCCGCTGTGTCGGCGTCGTCGCCAGCGCGCGACACAAAGGCCAAAGTTCGGGCGTCCGTTCTGTCGCTCCCCCGAACTCTGGCGAATTCGGCTACAAAGGCGGGACTACGGATTCAACTATTCAACAGTAATCGCCGGCACGCCCGCGGTCGCCGTCAACTTGGCGTTCGCGGGGGAGACGGCATTAATCACAATGCCGGCCGCGGCGCCCTGGGCGGCGTCGGCAGCGGCAGACAGGGTCATCTGGGCTTCGGTCTGGTCCGCGGGGAGGACGGTTTCCGGGGCCGTCACGCCGGCGGGCAGCTTGTCCAGCGTCAGTTTCACTTCGCCACTGTATGCCGGGTTGCGCTGCACGGCCACCTTCAGGACCAGTTGCCCGCCACGCGCCAGTTTGGGCTCCGCCACGGACGGCTGCAAGGCAAAGGGGGGTTCCAGCCGCAGGCCGATGCCCGGGGTCGACGCAGTGAGCGTGTCATTCCCCTTCTTGTGCGTACCGACGAGGGCCACCGTGAACGGACCGAGCGGCGCCTTGTCGGTTCCGCTGAAGGCGATTTCGACTTCGTTCTGCCCTTTCTCGATATTCTTGACTTCGACGTTCACATTGGCCGGCACGCCCCCTTTGTCCGGGTTGAGGGCCAGCGTGATTGGCTCATCCACCCCTTCTCCGCGCTGGGCGATGACCTTGACGGTCGCCTTCAGCTCCTGGCCGAAGACGATCTCCGCCGGCTCGGTGCGCAGGGTGAGCTTGGACGCCGGCGCCACGGCCAGCGCCACCGACTCCTGCAGCGCGCCGGGGACGAGGACGGTATTGCTCCACTGACCCCGCAGAGCGGCTTCCACAGAGGCGACGGAGCGGGACTCCGCGCCGCCGATCAGCGCCGTGCCGACAACCTTGACCGGGGACAGGAGCGCGGCCTTCGCGTCGGGAGCACTCTGTACGGTGAGGACGACGAGGTTCATGCCCGGTCCGATCCGCGTGGGCAGAGACGTCAGTCCCGGCGGCAGATCCGCCAATGCGACGTCAATCGGGCCGCCGTAATCGCGTCGTGCGGCGTTGACGGTGATTGCCGCGACGCCGCCGGCGGGGACGTTCAGCGAGTCGGCCGTGGCCGACAGAGTGAATCCGGCCTGATACGGCGTGACGGCCACCCGGTAGCCGAACTGGCTCCCCCCCCGGTGCAGCAGGTCGTGGACGGCCAGAGTAAAGCGGCCGTCCGCCGGGAACGTGTAGTTGATCAACCCTTCATTCGTGCCGTTGTCGTCGGCTGCGGCGACCTGATTGCCGGCGGCATCGTACAGCCGCAGCATCAGGTCGGTCGGCGCGCCGACCTGTCGGGAGACTCCGGCAAACTCAAACCGCTGGCCGGCCTTGGCGTCGAAACTGAACCGATCGACGTCCCCCGCGCGGTCGAACCGGCCGTTGAGCTGCGCGCCGAGCGTGCAGCGATTGGACTGCTCCGGCGTATCGTTCGGCTCGCGTTCCAGGTATTCTTCCGCCGCACCAACGGCGACGCTGGCGAACGCGCTCGATTTGCCGTTCGGCCGTTTCGTGCTGACGTTGATCCATTGCGCGGCGGCGTCCGCGGGGACGTCAAGCCAGGCGGGGGCTGCGTCCTCGACGCTGATGCCAGCGAAGTCGATGCGGGCGGCCGTGCCGCGCTGTACTCCCATCGGCACGGCGACGTTGACGCAGGGGAAGTCGCCGATCCGCAGCCGATAGACGTGCGTGCCGCCGCCGGAATACTGGATGTCACGGACCTCGAGCACATAGGTTCCGGCTTCGTCAAACGTGTGGACGAGCTGGCAGTCGGAGCTGAGCCCCTGGGCGTCGTCGTTGTACGCCAGCTCGCGGCCGTCGGCGCGGTACAGGTAGACGCTGGGATCGAGCGGCGAGCCGAGGCGGCGGGACAGAACTTCGAAGGAGAACGTCTGGCGGGAGGCGACGTCGAACTTGAAAAAGTCCCGCGTGAGGTTGTCGACGCGGCCGTCGACTGCCGCAGGAAGCGTCACCGCCTGGGCCGTTTCGAATGTGTTGTTGCCACCGGCCTCGACCACGGTCGGGAGATCATCGACGACAAACAGTTTCAGGCTGCTGACGCCTCCCGGGGCGGTCACCCGCACGCCGTGCAGTCCGGGGACGGCCGTTGCCGGAGCGACGACGCGAAAGACGACGCGACCGGCGTCCTGGCCGTTGTTGGCGACATCGGGCGACAGTGCAGCGCGATCGCCAAACGTCGTCCAGAGTTCCGTTGCTCCGGCCAGGTTACTGCCGGAGACCGCGACGTCCAACGTCTGGCCCGGCGCGATCGCCATCGGTGAGAGGGTCGAGATCGCCGGGGCCTGGCCCCAGCCCTGGCTGACCGACATCGTCTTCACGGACGATCCGTACCTGTCGCCGATCCACGCGCTGGTGATG
>CAZWGW010000050.1:0-6442 GCA_964633565.1 uncultured Planctomycetaceae bacterium | reverse complement strand
CTGGTTGACCAGCGCGAACAGCGCCAGCAACGGGAGCAGGAGCGTCCGGAGGCCGATCATTGACGTCGTCGGTCGCGGGCATGTTCGCAGGGCGCGGCGTCCGGTCAGTCGATTCGAGCAGCAAGGAAGTTCGGGCATCTCGGGAAAGTCCGATGGCCAGGGGGGCAGACGGCGGGGGGCTGTAACGGTGGGACAGGACGCATCAAGTTTCCTGCATGTTTGGCATCATAGTGGAACGGCCCTCCCGATTTCAAAGCAAATCACCCGGAAAGCCGTTCCGGTCGTGCCGCCTGCACGGCCTGCCGCGTTGACCACGGTGGACGCCCAGCCCATAATGATCGCCCGGAGGAGCGTACGCTCTTTCGCTGTGCGCCAGTATGGTTTGGGACGACGCGACGAATCCGTGAAATCACGCAGACGCGAGTTTGCGCCGGCTTTCGATTCGCGCAGCGGTTCCCGCAGGTCGTCGGTGGTGGCTGTTGCGGGCCAGCGCCGAGGTCAGATTCCCCGGCATGCACGACCAGACGCTGAATACGTTCCGATTCGTCGTCGGCGCGGCGCGGCCGATCCGTCTGGCCGTGCGGCGGCCGGACGCGCGCGCGCCGGAGGTCGTCGAGATCGACAGCCCGTACGCCGTCCTCGGTCGGGCTCCGAACTGTCACCTCTGTCTGCCCGCGGAAGACGTGTCGTATCGCCACGCGTACCTGCAGGTGATCGGCGGTCGGATTGCGTGCATCGACCTGTTCAGCGCGGGGGGCGTCCATTGGGACGGCGACAACCCGGGCCCCTGGCTCTCGCCGCAGCATCGCGTTCGGATTGGAGAGACGTGGCTGCAGTTGTTCGATGACGGCTGGTCATACGAGCCGGACCTCCCCTCGCCGCTCGACTACCGGCCGCGCAAAGAGCAGCGGCCGGAATTCGGCGTCCTGCCGGAGGTGGAACTGGAGCTGGTGAACAGTGCGTCCAAGGGGACGCGCTGGCCAATTAACCGGGTGATCACGCTCGTCGGGCGCGACGAGCGCTGCCGTGTGACGTGTGCCGACGATCAGATTTCGAAGGTCCACTGCAGCCTGCTGCTGGCCCCCTCGGGCCTGTGGGTCATCGACCTGCTGGGGCGCGACGGCGTGCGCGTGAACGGCGAGCAGACGGCGTGCGGCTACCTGCAGGAAGGGAGCGAGCTGCAGGTCGGGAAATACGTGATGCGGGCCCGCTACCCGCAACTGGCCGCCGCCCGCACGGCGCGGGCGGCGCCCCCGCCTCCGGCCGCCAGCGGCACCGGACGCCCCTCGCCGGCGTTCCTCACGCGGCAGCACCAGGTGTTCCCGGTGGAAGAGGCCGGCGATACGCTCGTCGTCGTGCCGCAGGGGGACATCCGGGACTTCTTCTATCAGGACATCCACCTGGAATCGAACCGGGTGGTGCACATCCTGCAGCAGTATCAGTTCCACCACGTCGTCGTGGACTACAGCCAGGTGAAGATCGTGGGGTCGATCGTGCTCGACGCAGTGGCGGCGTTCTGCCGGGCCGCGCGCGGCGGCGCGGTGCAGTGCGCGGCTGATCCGGAGATGCTGTCGATCCTGGAGACGATGAAGTTCACGACGATCTGGCCGCATTACGCGTCCCGGGACGAGGCCGTGCAGGCGGTGCGCATGCGGCAGAAGGCGGCCGCGACGTGAACGACGCGGCCGGCCAGATGCACGTCGCGCATATCATCACCCGGCTGATCATCGGCGGCGCGCAGGAGAACACCCTGCTCACCTGTGAGGACCAGCACCGCGACTACGGCGATCGCGTCACGCTGATCACCGGCCCGGCGCTGGGACCGGAGGGGAGCCTGATGCCGCGGGCTGAGCGCGGCGGCTTTGATCTGCGCGTCGTCCCCGAGTTGCAGCGCAGCATTCATCCGTGGCGGGACTGGCGCGCGTACCGGGCGCTGGTGTCGCTGCTGCGGGAACTGCGCCCGGAGATTGTTCACACGCACAGTTCCAAGGCCGGAATCCTGGGGCGCGCGGCCGCACACAAGGTCGGCATCCCGGCCGTCCATACCGTGCATGGCGCAGCCTTCCATTACGGCCAGAGTCCGCTCGCCTACCGCGCGTATGTCGCCGCCGAAAAGTGGGCGGCGAAACGCACGGCGCACTTCATCAGCGTGGCCGACGCGATGACGGACGAATATGTCGCCGCCGGCGTCGCGCCGCGCGAGAAGTTCACGACCATCTACAGCGGCTTCGACGTCGATCCGTTCCTGCACCCGCCGCGCCTGCGCGAGGAAATCCGCCGTGAACTGGGACTGCGCGAGGATCAGATCGTCGTCGGCAAGGTTGGACGGCTGTTCCACCTCAAGGGGCACGAGTTCGTGATCGCTGCCGCGAAGGACATCGTCGCCGCACACCCGAACGTCCTCTTCCTGTTCGTCGGCGACGGCGTCCTGCGTGAACAGTACCAGAGGCAAATCGCGGACCTCGGATTGACCGAACACTTCGTGTTCACGGGCCTTGTCCCGCCGGAGCGCATTCCGGAACTGCTGCACGCGATGGACATTGTCGTCCACACCAGTCAGTGGGAAGGGCTGGCGCGGGTGCTGCCGCAGGCGCTGATTGCCGGGAAGCCAGTCGTGGCGTACGACGTGGGGGGAGCGCGCGAGGTGGTTATCCCGGGGGAGACCGGTTTCCTTTTGCCGCGCGATGCGGTCCAGGAGTTGGTGGAGTCGGTGGGGGCGCTGGCGGCCGACCCCGACATGCGGCAGCGGTTCGGGCAGACCGGACGCGACCGATTTACTGAGCAGTTCCGGCATCAGACGATGACGCGGAGGATACGGGAGGTGTACCGCATGGTCCTGGGGGACAGGTGGGGCTCTGCACACCAGAAATGTGATTGACTCCAGGATGCAGGCGGACCGCCTCACTCCCTGCATCACTTTTTGCGTCTTCTGCGTCCCATTGCGGTCGCTCTTCGCCTGCGCTGGATCGGCGTCCGTGGCATAGTCCGGCAACCGAGCAGGGGGCCAATTACTTGAGGGTCGTCGTGGGGATTCCCTGCTCCGCGAGGAACGCGTCGCCCCGCTCGGGAAATAACTCCAGGTACGTGGAACGGTGATTCTGGAACCATTCCTCGTACAACTTCCTGTCGGAGCCTTTCGCACTCCGCGAGTCCCTGGCCGTTCCCCGTAAACAAGCGATGAGCAGGTCATGGGCCTGTTCATCGTCACCACGTGTGTGCCAGATCCGCGCCAGAATGTCCATGTCATCCGATCGAAACCAGTCGTCGTACGATTCCCGCAGGCGCAACAGGTATCGCTCGGCCGTCGCATGATCACCCGCACGATGCGCGGCGCTGCCCAGTGTGGAATACCCGCGGTTATGTCCCCAGTGCGGCCCAAAGAGTTCAATTGCCTCGGTAACCTCACTTGACCGGTCCGATGCGATGAGTGCATCCACATAATCATCAAAGTTGCGGTCCAGTGCCGAACCTGTTCCGTAAACATCCTCGGCAGTCTCGTTGTCGGCGGACGCGGCAAGATCCATCAACTCCTGGTACGCGGCAATCAGGGTCGAAACGCGTGATTCGCCGGAAATCCGCGCACGTGCATCAACGTATGCGATGAAGTGCCTGCCAAGCGGATTGCCAAACTGTGTCAACAGGGTCTTCTTTCTGGAAGGGGTTCCTCCGCGCGCTTCCTGGAACAATCGCTCATACGCAGCCACGATCTCGTGGGGGTCGCGCTCCCCTTGCGGCGGCGCCAGGAACCGCCCCCGATCTGGCTCCTGCGTAAAGCCCAGCAACTGCCGGCCGACGTGCAGCATGAGCACCGTGCTGTCGTAAACGTCCGCAGGCATCTCGGATTTGGAATACCACCGGCTGTGTGGGCCGTCGAGTACCACCCAGCCCGCGTCATTGCCGCGCATGGCAGTCGCCATGGCCACCATCTTCTGCGGTTGCTTCAATGGGGGCGACAGCTCGGCGACGCGCACGATCTCAACATCGGACAGCGGCGCGCCCGTCCATTGCTGGAGCATCGCGGCATACTCGGTCGAGTCATCGACTTCCATTTCCGTGATCAGCTTTTCATGCTCCATTTCCCAGTAACAGTGGATCGCGTAGGCATCCTCGGGCGGGCGCTCGTGCATTTTGTAGGAAAAAAAGCAGAACGTCACGCTGCCGACCACTCCGCAGTCGATGTCGTCATCGTCGAGTCCCTCCGGATCGCGCGCGACGTACTTGATCAGCCAGAAATCCCGCTGTTCACCACCAGGTGGCCATACCAGAGTGCGATGGTCAACAATCTCCACTTCATCCGGCGGCCGACCGAGTTCGTTGGGATGCGCCAGCCAATGGGCAAACTGCGCCTTCGCCTGAAAGTCAGGGCTCCTCGCGGCTTCGGGTACAAGGTCGAGCCGATTGAGTTGCCGGAGGTATTCCTCGGCGGAGACATACCGGTCCGGTTCAAGACACCAGCGCGCCAGCATCTTCAGGCCGGCATCGCTGCCGAGCCGCGCAGAGGCCCACGCAGCTTCCATCTGAACAGAAACCTCGGGATGATCCATCGCGAGCGCCAGCAGTTCTTCACGCTCAGGCCGGCTGATGAAAGGAAGTGCTGCTGTCGCACTGTGCGCGTAACTGTATTCCCCCGGATCCCTGCCCGTGAGCCACTCGCGCAAGCGTTCACGTCCCTTCGGCGAATCGAACGGGTGCTGTCCGAGCGCACCCTCCCGGGCGCATTCATTCGCGGCGTCGAGAAACGCAATCGCAATGAAACCTTCGGGGAGCGGATCCAGTAGTGCATTGAACACCAGAGCCCGTTGTGGGTGCTGCGGCCTGAACATCCCCAGAATCACCGACCACATGTACGCATCCGGCTCGAGCGGCTTTCGCGCTGCCGCGATGATTCGCTCCGCGCCGTCACGCGTGCCGTACATGGCAAGCACTTTCAGCAGGAACAGCAGGTCATCCTCGCTGTCCGGCGGCGGTTCCCGCAGCAGTAGATCCGCAATCCGGACAAGTTCCGCCGTGCCTCTTTTCTGAAGGATCGCAAACGCCGGATCGTTCTGGTCCTCGACGTCCTGAAACAGCCCTGCGAGGGCATAGAGTGGCGACGTAATACCGCCGCGTCCGGAATCGCTCAGTGGAAATCTCCGAAGTGCATCGCAGATTGCTTCAGCGTCCTGACGGGTGCGAATCGTGTAATCTCCTAACGCGCGAAGTTCGTCCGCCAGGTCCGCCTCGGCACCCATCCCGCGTTCAATCGCGAGTTTCAGTGAACTGGGTGGCATCGCGTCGGCTTCCCGTTTGAAGTTGTGACCACGGTTCGAAGATTGCGCTGCGGTATCAGCCTCCGGTATGGGGGGGACGCGCGGTGCGCGCCGCTCCGCCGGTGGCTCGGTCCCACATCCGCCGAGCAGCCAGAGAATCAGGAAAAATACAAGCGCACTCTGACATGGCAGGCGTTTGTAAACCAGAAATTCACTGGGCACTGATGGTTCCCCTTCACAAGTACGACTCCCGCCCCTCGTCCAGCACCAGCGAGTGCCCGCTCTGCTCCAGCAGGCCGTAGAACTCCTCCAGGTCCTGCTCCCGCACAAACTCGCACTCCGCCTCGCTGACCGGCACGACCCAGAGCAGCCCTACCGCGTCGCCGTCGATCTTGAGCCGCGATGGACACTCGATATCCGGTTCGACGAGCGGCTCCAGAAACGTGTAGCAGCTCAGCACCGACTCCTCGAAGATCGGCTGCGGCGGGTTGCCGTTGGTCATCGTGCTCCCCGGCAGCATCCACGTCTGCTGCTCGTGGATCAGCCGCGCCAGCCAGCGGAGCAGGTTGACGTACAGTTCCTGCGGCTCGTCGACGTAGAGCACCAGTTCGGCCCGGCGGATCGGCGCCCCCTCCGGCACGTGCATCGGCAGGTCGCTCATGCCGCCCGTGATCAGCGTCGTGAAGTCCCGCCCGTTCTGCGGTGCGAACGTGTACACGTCGATGTGCGGCACCAGCGGCAGCAGTTCGTGGCTGACGGTGAACTCCGGACCGAAGAACTCGCCGTAGAGCTGCTCGCGCTGGCGGACGAAGTGGTCGGTGCGCTGGTCGCTGAAGCCGAACTGGCCGGGCGGGCGCTTCTTCTGGGGCTTGAGCATGCGGTGCTCCGGTCGAGGGGTCGCGAGCAGGAACGCAGGATGAATTTCGATCCGTGCGAATCTCAGTCAGAAGTTCGTTGCCGATGCTGCCCGCTTCGGCAGGCAAGTGTCATGTTCGGCCCGCAAGACGTCGTTGGCATTGAGCGGCCCGTCGCGGACAATCCGCGTCAACTCACGGAACGGGACCGGCCCGATTTCCTGGCCCAGCGTGTTGTCTTCGTACCACTGCGTTGCCATGAGATGCCCAATTTTCGCGGGACACGCGTCCGGAGCAAACCAAGCTGATTCTATAGCAGTCGGCACGGCGAGGAACAGC
>CAZWGW010000049.1:0-17443 GCA_964633565.1 uncultured Planctomycetaceae bacterium | reverse complement strand
GGGGGCGCGGCCGACGCATCCCGAATTGCTCGACTGGCTGGCGGCCGAGTTGATCGACTCAGGGTGGTCGCTGAAACACATTCACCGCCTGATCCTCAATTCGGCGACGTATCGCCAGTCGAGCGCGCCTCGTGCGGAATGCCTGACGGATGCCGGGACAACACTCTTGTGGCGGTTTCCGCCGCGGCGGGTGGAGGCGGAGGTGATCCGGGACAGCATCCTGGCGGTGAGCGGCAACCTGGAGCCGGACATGTACGGGTCGGGGTTCCTGCTGTTTCATCCGAACGACAACTACTCGCGGAACTGGATCGCGAAAGACGAGTTCGGGCCGGGGGAGTTCCGGCGGATGATCTACGCGCTCAAGCTGCGGATGAAGGACGATGCCGTGTTCAGCGCGTTCGACTGTCCCGATGCGGGTCAGATCATGCCGGCGCGGCCGCGGTCGACGACGCCGATCCAGGCGCTGAACCTCTTGAACAGTCCGTTCGTGGCGGAGCAGGCGGAGGCGCTGGCGGCGCGGGTGCGGCGCGACGCGGGGAACGACCCGGAGCGCCAGGTGGCGGTCGTGTTCCGGCTGGCGTTCGGACGGGAGCCCGATGCGGAAGAGGCGCAGGCGGCGCGGGAGTTCGTAGCGATGCAGGGGCTGCGGGCGCTGGCGCGAGGGGTGTTCAACGCGAACGAGTTTCTGTTTTTGCCGTGACGGGTTGCGGCGGGACGCGAATGCGGGTCAAATGCAGTCTCCCCCTCGAACGGCCCGGCCGCCGACGGCGCGCCGCGTTCGACTCCTTCACGCGACCTGCCGGAGACGCGCTCCCGTGAACACCACGACCGGACAGACTGCCGACAATGTGGAACAGAATGCCGCGGTGGAGGCCGGCGGCGAAGCGCCGTATCCCGGCTCGCGGCACATGCCGCAATGGGAGGTCGGACCTCTGGGGACAGCGCCGCGGTTCGGCTGGCGGCAGTTGCCGCTGCTGATCGGGCCGGGCCTGGTGATGGGGGCGTCGGCGATCGGAGGCGGGGAGTGGCTCACCGGTCCGATGAACACGGCCCGCTACGGCGGCGCGATCCTGTGGCTGGCAACGCTGAGCATTGTGGGACAGACGCTGTACAACATCGAGATCAGCCGCTACGCGCTGTACACCGGCGAACCGATCTTCACGGGAAAGTTCCGCATCAAGCCGGGTCCGGTGTTCTGGCTGCCGGTGTACCTGCTGCTGGATTTCGGCACATTTTTTCCCTACCTCGCAGCAGGCGCCGCCGTGCCGCTGCTGACGATGTGGCTGGGCCACCTGCCGGAGCAGGCGGACCTGGAAACGCACAAGACGTTGTACAAGGCGTTGCCCTGCACGATCTTCCTGGCGGCGATGTTTCCGCTGCTGGTGGGGGGCAAGGTCTACAACTCGATCAAGGTGGTGATGGCGACGAAACTGGTTGTTGTTCTGGGGTTCCTGGCGTTCCTGGCGTTGTTCTATTCGTCGTTCGACACGTGGCGCGAGATCATCAGCGGGTTCTTCAAGTTCGGCACGGTCCCGGTGAAGAACCCGTCGGACCCATCGGCCACGCAGAACGTCTTTACGAGCCTGCTCTCCGGCGGTGGCTGGCCCGACATCGATTTCACGACGATCGGCATGCTGGCGGCCATGGCGGCGATCGCGGGAAATGGCGGCCTGACGAATACGCCGATCAGCAACTACACGCGCGATCAGGGCTGGGGCATGGGCAAGGAGGTCGGCGCGATCCCGAGTATCATCGGCGGGCACACGCTGCACCTCTCGCACGTGGGAAAGGTGTTCCGGCTGACAGTCGAGAACCTGGCCAAGTGGAAGGGGTGGGTGCGGCACATCTCGCGCGACCAGTTGCTCGTGTGGATGCCGGCCTGCTTTGTGGGTCTGGCGCTCCCGAGCATGCTCTCCGTGGAGTTCCTGGAACGCGGGACCGTGATCCCGAACAAGGACCTGGCGTCGGTGATGACCGCAGGGGGGGTGCAGGAGGCCGTCGGAGAACCTTACGGGCGGCTGTTCTGGTACCTGACCCTGGTGTGCGGCTTCCTCGTGCTGGGAACGAGCATGGTGTCGACGGTGGACGGAGTCCTGCGGCGGTGGGTGGATGTGTTCTGGACCGCAATTCCGCAGCTCCGGCGCATGGATCCCCGCGCCATTGGACGGGTCTACTTCGTCGTGTTGTGCGTGTATGCGACGTTCGGCCTGACGCTGTTGCTGGCTGCCGAAGCAACGGCGCTGCTCAAAATCTCGACAAACATCTACAACTGGGCGCTGGGATTCAGTTGCTGGCACACGATTGCGGTGGGGACGATCCTGCTGCCGAAAGAACTGCGGCCGAGCCTGCTGCGCCGCTGCGGCCTGTTTACGGCAGGGCTGTATTTCCTGTGCATCGCGTGCCTGTCGACGGCGGCGTTGACCAGTGACAAAGACATCGCGCCGCTGATTGAGCGCGTGAAGGGGCTGTTTTGAGCTGGGAGGGGGTCGACCCCTGCACCATTTACGGCGTCACTTTGTCGACGGTGATTCCGGGCCAGTCGTCGCTGCGGAACGGGTACGCCGGCAGGTACGCCTCGCTGTACAGATTCCCCTGCGGGTTGTCGGCCCAGTTGTAGCGGACGGCGATCGGCTCCGCGACGTCGGGGTGCGAGACTTCCACGGTGTCGTCGCCGGTGATTTTGGCATTAGCCCAGACCCATTGCTTGTCGTTGCCGGCGATCGCAAAACCCGTGAGCGGCTCGTTGTAGTAGCCGGTCAACTTCTGGCCGTACGTGTCGAAGTGGACGACGATGCGGTCGTGATGAATGTCGATCGAGCGGTACGTGGGGCCCTGTTTTGTGACGCCGGCCAGCTTGTAGTCGTTGACGAGGGCCAGCCGGGCGAGGCGCTTGCCGACGTTCTGCTTGTCTTTGGGATGGATGTCCGTGGCGGCGCCCACGTCGGTGATGCAGGCCACTCCGACGTGGGGGAGGGCGTCGATCGCCAGCATCTGCGCTTCACGCAGCTCGGCCCAGTCGCTTTCGACAGGCTGCGGCTGGATGGCTTTGAAGTTGGCGAGTTGGACCATGTAGAAGGGGAAGTCCCCCTGCTGCCAGGCGTCGCGCCAGCTCTTGATGAGTGCCGGCATCAGCTTGCGGTACTGGTAGGCCCGGCCAGAGTTCGATTCTCCCTGGTACCAGATCGCGCCGCGGATGCCGTAGCCCGCCAGCGGCGCGACCATGGCGTTGTACAGATTGCTCGGATGATGCCGCGAGAGCCGCGGAGGACCTTCCAGTTGCGGCCGGGCCGGTGGACGCCGTCCGGCATCGCGCGCCGTCTGGACGCGCTGCCGCCACGTGGCGAGCGCGGCTTCGTGGGCCTGCTGTGCCTTGTCAGGATCGTATTCGGCGCAATCTTGCGCCCACTTGTCGAGGATCGGCTGGAACGCCGCCATCTGCTGGGCGCTGGTCCAGGCTTCCGCGCGGGTGCCGCCCCAGGCAGTCTGAATCAGGCCAACGGGGACGTGGAGCGTCTCGTGAATCTGCCGGCCGAAGTAATACCCCACGGCCGTGAAACCGGGGATCGATTCGGGCGTGCACGCGCGCCACTGGGCCTTGACGTCCTCCTGCGGCTGCTCGGCGGTGACGAGCGGCACCTGGAACAGGCGGATATTCGGGAATCTGGCAGCGGCCGCTTCGATGTCGGCGTCGAGTCCGCGGGCGACGGTCATGCCCATGTTCGACTGACCGCTGCACACCCAGACTTCGCCCACGAGCACGTCGTGAAGTTCGATGCTGTTCCTGCCTTTGACGGTGAGCGTCCCCGGTTCGCCGACCGCGAGCGGATCGAGTTTGACGCGCCACTGGCCGTCAGCTCCGGTCGTCGCCGTCTGGGACTGGTCCCGAAACGTGACGGTCACCTCTTCCCCGGCGTCGGCCCAACCCCAGACGGGTACGGCCTGGTCGCGCTGCAGCACCATCCCGTCGCCGAACAGTGCCGGGAGACGGACGTCGGCCAGAGCGGTCTGGGTGAGTGTGCCAAAGGAGAGCAGGACCAGCGGCAGCACGCGGTAAAGGAACGGATGCATTGCGAGGCGTCTCCGTGGTGTCGAGGCGAGATGGGACCGAGTTCTTCAGACAGCAGATTACGCGGATACAGACCCGGTCGCAACCGGGCACATGCGTGTGTGCGTCGCAAGAATTGGCGGAAAACTGCCTCCCTCTCCCCACATCAGGTGTTGATTGCAGACCAGCATACTTGTGGGGAGAGGGCTGGGGTGAGGGGGGCGCGGAGTGTTTCGTCGGCTGGCCCCCTCACCCCCAACCCCTCTCCCCCAAAAGGTCGTCGGACCTGTAAATCTGTCGTGCTGGGGGGAGAGGGGGGTACGCCGTACCAGGTTTCGAGACGCACACACGGTACAAATTGCGCACAGCGGTGCCAGTGACACGGCGATGACGAATTGGAATCAGCATCGATTCGGCTTACGATATTGGGCAGGAGTTCAATCCATGCCGCATCGCTCCAGCGTTGACCCACAGGGTTCGTTCTCCCGGCGGCACCTGCTGCAGGCGGGGTCGATCGGATTGCTGGGAATGACGATTGCGGACGTGGCCGCCTGGCGCGCAGCCGCGGCGGAAACCGATACGCCGGCACCGCGCGCACGGGCCGTGATCTTCCTGTTTCTCACCGGGGGGCCGTCACAGCACGATACGTTCGACATGAAGCCGGACGGACCGGTGGAGTTCAAAGGGGAATTCAACCCCATCGCCACCCGGACGCCCGGCATCCAGATCTGCGAGCATCTGCCGCTGCTCGCCCAGCGCAGCCACCTGTGGGCGCTGGTCCGCTCGCTCACGCATACGAACAACAGCCACGAGCAGGCGACGTACCTGATGCTGACGGGGCGATCCGAGCTGCCCGGCACGTTTCGGGCCAGCCAGCCGCAATCGATCGATCTCCCGTCCATCGCGGCGATCGGCGGCTATGCGACGTCTCCGCGAAACAACATGCCGGCCAGCGTCGTGTTGCCCGAGAAGATCTATCACTCCAACAGCGGCGTCTATCCGGGACAGTTCGCGGGCCTGCTCGGTGTGCGACATGAACCGTGGTTCATCGAAGCGACCGACAAGCCGCACGGCTACCACGCCTACTCCGGCGCCTTTCCGACGTACCTGTTCAACCTGCACAAGGGGGAGCCGTCGGACAAGCGGGACTGGCGATTTGAAGTACCGAACATGACACCGCCCGCCGGAATCCGCGACGAGCGGTTCCAGGGACGAATGGACCTGCTGCACCAGGTCGAAATTGAGCGGTCCCGGCCGGCATCGCGCTCTGCGCGCTACGAGCGGGCCCGCGAATCAGCGCTCACGCTGATGGCCGATCCGCAGGTGCGGCGGGCGATCGACGTCCGGAAATCCGATCCGCGGCTGCTGGAGCGCTACGGTGACAACTCGTTCGGCTGGTCGCTGCTCATGGCCCGGCGGCTGGTCGAGGCCGGCGTCAACATGGTGCAGGTCAACATGGGAAACTTCGGGAGCTGGGACCTGCACGGGAACAACTTCCACTGCCTCAAGGACTATCTCTTCCCACCCACGGACCGTGCGGTCTCCGCCCTGCTCGACGACCTGCAGGAGAGCGGCCTGCTCGACAGCACGCTGGTCGTGATGGCCGGAGAATTCGGCAGGACGCCGCGCATCTCACACATTGCACCGGAAATCTACAAGGCCCCCGGCCGCGACCACTGGGGACCGCTGCAATCGGTGTGGTTCGCAGGGGGCGGCGTGCGCGGCGGGTCGGTCATCGGCGCATCGGACCGGAACGGGGCCTATCCCGTGTCGGACGCGCAGACGCCGGAGAACTTCGCCGCGACGATCTATCACGCCCTCGGAATTCCGCGCGACGCACTGTGGTACGAAGTCACCGGCCGTCCGAACCACGTCTATCTGGCGGACCCGATTGAGGGGCTGTTTGCGTAACGGCGGGGCCGACTGCGTCCGTTGTGTTCCGGTGAGCGTCACCAGCAGCCGCATCAGCCAGTCTTTTGCGAACAGGGCTCGGTTCGGGTACATTGGCAGCCGTTGATTGGTTCACTCGAATTCTGACGACACGGAGTTTTGAAATGAGCGAGTTGCTGAACGGCGGGTTGTCGCGTCGCGAGATGCTGAAGAAAACGGGACAGGCCGCCGCCGCTTCGGCACTGGCGGGGATGGTCCTGCCGCGGGCGTATGCCGCCGAGGACAATACGATTCAACTGGCGCTCGTCGGTTGCGGCGGGCGCGGCACCGGGGCCGTGGAAAACGCACTCTCGCGCGAGCAGGGACCGACGAAGCTGGTCGCGATGGCGGACGTGTTCCAGGAGCGGCTGAGCACCAGCTTCAACTCGCTGCAGCCGAAGTTCCCGGAGCAGGTCGTCGTGCCCTTCGATCAGAAGTACATCGGCTTTGACGCCTACAAGCAGGCGATGGACTGCCTGAATCCGGGGGACGTGGTGATCCTCACGACGCCCCCGGCGTTCCGCTGGGTGCAGTTCACCTACGCGATCGAGAAGAAGCTGAACGTCTTCATGGAGAAGCCGATCACCGTCGACGGCCCGAGCACGCGGAAGATGTTCGCGCTGGGGGAGGAGTCGGTGCGGCAGAACATCAAGGTGGGGGTGGGCCTCATGTGCCGGCATTGCGTCGCACGGCAGGAACTGCACGACCGAATCAAAAACGGCGAGATCGGCGACGTCATCGCCCTGCGGGCGTACCGCATGCAGGGTCCGATCGGATCGGCGTTCTCCGAAAAGAAACCGGACGACATGAGCGAGCTGCTGTACCAGATCCAGCGGTTTCACTCGTTCCTGTGGGCGAGCGGCGGATCGTACAGCGACTTTCTGATCCACAACATTGACGAGTCGTGCTGGATGAAAGACGCCTGGCCGGTCGAGGCGAAGGCCAGCGGCGGCCGGCACTACCGCGGCGATTACGTCGACCAGAACTTCGACTCGTATTCGGTGGAGTACTCGTTCGACGACGGGGCGAAGCTGTACCTCGAAGGCCGCAACATGGTCGGTTGCAACGAGGAGTTTGCGAGCTACGCCCACGGCTCGAAAGGCTCGGCCGTCATCTCGACGCTGTCGCACACGCCGGCCAAATGCCGGATCTACAAGGGGCAGAAACTGCTCAGCAAGGACGACCTGGTGTGGGCGTATCCGCAACCGGAGCCGAACCCGTACGATCTCGAATGGGACGAGTTGTTCAAGGCGATTCGCGAGGACAAGCCCTACAACGAGGTGAAGCGCGGCGCCGAGGCGAGCCTGGTCACGTCGATGGGCCGGATGGCGGCCCACACGGGGCAGGTCATCACGTGGGACGACATTTTGAACTGCGAGCACGAATTCGCGCCGGAGGTCGACAAGCTGACACTCGACGGTCCCGCGCCGTTGCAGGCGGACGCCGACGGCAAGTACCCGGTGCCGCTGCCGGGGATCTTCAAGAAGCGGGAGTACGACGTGCTGTCGTGACGCCGGCGGTCAGGTGGCGGCGGCCGGCGCGGGACGGAGCGAGGCGTACTTGATGAGGGTGACTTCGTTCCCGGTGTGGTTGTAGTCGACGTCGTCCATGAACGTCCGCATCAGCAGCAGCCCGCGGCCGCAGGGACGGTCGAGGTTCGCGGGGTCGGTCGGGTCGGGGAGGGAACGCGGGTCAAAGCCCGGCCCCTCATCGCGCACGTCGTAGCGGATGCGGTCCTCGCACAGGTCAACGTCGACCAGGATGCCGCGGTCGCGGAACGGGGATTGTCTCGCGCGTTCGCGGGCCAGTTCGTAATACGCCGAATGGTCGTGCTCGCGCAGTTCCGAGCTGACCTCCAGGTTGCCGTGGTAGGCGGCGTTCAGGAGCGCCTCCTCCAGTGCCACGCCGGCGCGGAGCCGTTCCCCTTCGCTGAGGATGCCCATTTCGTGAATGACCCCCTGCAGGTAGGCGACGACCGACGTCAACATGGCCGGGTCGTTCTCCAGCCGGAAGCTGGCCGACATGCTGCGCATGCGGTGCATGAGTGAACGCTTTGTGCGGCGTTCCACGGCGAGGGCCAGGACGCGTTCGACGACGGGGCAGAGGTCCTGCGCCAGTTCCCGCTTCGGCACATAGCTGGCGGCGCCCTGTTCCAAGGCCTGCACGGCAATCGACTCGCTCCCTTGCGCCGTCATGAGGATCACCGGGACGAGAGGATGGTCGCGGTGCATGGCCTCCACCAGTTCCAGCCCGTTCATTTCGGGCATCTGCAGGTCGGTGAGGACTAGGTCCGGGACCTCCGCGGCGACGCGGGCGAGGGCTTCGCGCCCGTCTGTCGCAAACTCGACCTGCCAGCCGCCGAGCCGTTCCAGCAGGCCGCCGGCAACGCGTCGATCCATCGCCGAATCATCGACCACAAGCAGATAGGCCATCGGTGTCGCAGGGAGAGAGGATTGTCAGGAATACGGCCGGAAGGGGCCGCATGGTCACGAGACGCGTTTTGACCGCTTCCCGCCAGACTGGATGAATTGGATGGACCTAAGATACCGCTTGCTAGGGCCGCTGCCAAGCCGCGGCGCGACCCGAATCATCGCTACAACCAGTCGCGGGCCGCCGCCCGGCGCGGTCAGCCCGTCTTTTCCATAGAAATCGGACGGGCAACGTCAGGGCCGGCAAGAAGACGCGGGCTGTCCGGAAATCCCGATGACTGATTTACTTCATGGACAACGCATCGCATAATTGAAATCGGGGACGCGCCGGGGTCCGTTGCGTCCGCGGAGGGGCGGCCATAGACGACCGTGGGTGACATGCAGACCGGAATGGCGGAACCCAAGCAACGCGATGCCGGAACGTCCCGCTGGGTCTGGCCCTTCGAGCTGATTCAACAGATCGGCGAGGGGGGCATGGGGGTGGTGTATCGCGCGCGCTATGTGGTCAACAACCGCATGGTCGCGGTCAAGATGCTCCCGGCCGACGTCACCGACAAGACGGCGCTGGCGCGGTTCGAGCGCGAGATGGCCGTGCTCAAGGACCTGCGGCACCCCAACATCGTCCGCTGCTTCGGCGGGTCGTGCGAGGACAAGCAGCGCTTCTACGCCATGGAACTCGTCGAGGGGGGTTCGCTCGAGGACGTGCTCCAGCAGCGCGGCCGGCTGCCGTGGGAGCAGGTCGTGGAATACGCCCTGCAGATGTGCGCCGCCCTGGAATGTTCGCACCGGCACGGTGTGATCCACCGCGACGTCAAGCCCGGCAACTTCCTGATCGCGTCAAACGGGCAGCTCAAGCTGAGCGACTTCGGCCTCGCCAGCGTCGCCGCGCAGCGGCGCATCACCCACGCCGGCAAAACGGCCGGCACATTCCTGTACATGGCGCCGGAACAGATCCGCGGCGGCGAGATCACGCCCCGTACCGATTTATACGCACTCGGCTGCGTACTGTTCGAGCTGCTGGCGGGGCGGCCTCCCTTTGCCGCCGAGACCCCCGCAGCGACGCTGCACCTGCACTGCAAGCAACCCGCACCGCGCGTGACCCAGTACGCACTGGACTGCCCGGAGGCCCTGGAGCGGCTGATTCTCAAGCTGATGGAGAAAGACCCTGCTCAGCGGCCTGAGTCCGCGGCAGCGGTCGCACGTGAACTCCGGGGTGTGACGCCGACAGTGTCGATTGTCACCAGCCGGAAAGACATGGGGCGAGTACCGACGGTCGGCAATCGGCCGGTGGAATTGCCGGAGCGGGAAGCGGATACGACGCAGTCGACGACGCTGACACGGATCGTCGAGACGAGTCGCTCGCCCTGGGTGCTGGGGGCGGCACTGGCGGCGTTGCTCGCACTGGCTGTCGTGGGGACGTGGTACTGGCAATTGAGGTCCGTGGCCGCCGAGCGCGAACAACTGTGGCTGCAGGCGTTCCGCAGCGATTCCATGGACGTGCGCGTGGCGGCCATCGACGCACTGGGACACATGGCGGGAGACAGCGAGGCCAGCCTGACTGCGCTCGAGTCGGGTCTGGAGAGCCCCGACCGGGAGATCCGCCGGCGGTGTGTGCTGGCCCTGGGGGACGCCGGAGGCGCCGCTCACGCCCAGTTGACGGCGCTGATTCAACTGCAACGTGAGGAGCCCGATCCCGATATTCGGTATGTGGCCGAAGACGCCGTGAAGAAGATCCAGCAGGGCAAATCGTCGAGCAGCCTGACCGGCTGGACCCTGGGTCTGATCGGCATTGCCGTCGCGGCACTGTGGGCCGGCACCCAGTTTCGCGGCACGCGGCGCCTGCCCGCGGCCGAGGCGGTTACGGCGGCCCCTCCGAAACAGACTCCGCGGTCGGTGTAAGACCGAGTTCCGCCGCCACGGACTGCAGCGCGGCCGTCACGAAGGCGATGTGCTCATCCAGGTCGACGCCCAGGTCCTCGGCCCCGTGCGTGATGTCGTCGCGATTGACGGCCGCCGCGAAGGAAGGTTGTTTCATCTTCTTGCGGACGCTTTTGGGAGCCAGCCCGTCCAGCCGCCCCGGCCGCACCAGCGCGCAAGCCATGATGAATCCCGCGAGTTCGTCGCAGGCGTAGAGCGCCTTGTCGAGCCGCGAAACCCGGGGGCAGTCTCCCAGGTAGTCGGCATGCGACTTGATCGCGTAGATTACGTCCTCCGGATACCCGCGTTCGCGCAGGATCTCCGAGCCTTTGAGCGGATGGTCGGGGGGATTGGGCCAGCGCTCATAATCAAAGTCGTGCATCAGGCCGACCGTCGCCCATTTCTCTTCGTCCTCGCCGAACTTGCGGGCATAGGCCCGCATGGCCGCTTCGACCGCCAGCATGTGGCGGATCAGGCTTTCGCTCTGCGTGTATTCGCGGAGCAGGGCGAGGTTGGTTTCACGGGACATGTCGTTTGGTGGCTTGGTGGTTAGGTGGTTTGGTCGTTTGGTGGCTTGGTCGTTTGGTGGCTTGGTCGTTTGGTAACCTGGTCGTTTGGTGACATGTTGGGGAAGACACAACGTCGATACCAAACAACCAGACTATCAAACCACGTTTCACTCAGTTCGACTTATTCGAGCTGACCTTTCAGCCTTTCCGCTGCGGCGGCACGTGCCTCCGCCAGCACGCTCTCCAGCGTTACGGGACCCCCCTGGCGTTTGCTTTCATCAGCGGCCTCCATAAAGGCGTAGATTTCCAGCGTTTCGGCTTCTGTGACGGGGCTTTCGCTCGTCTTGAAGAAGTGGACAATCGCCTCCACGAGCGGGGTGTAACCCTGATAGCTGCCGAGGACAACCATCTTGTCGGCGCCGAACGCCGTACCGCCGTAACCTCCCGCCCCCTTGCGGATGCCGCGGAACGTCCCGATGCGGCCGCCTTCCCACGTTCCAACGGCCAGGTCGAAATCCGGAGTGGTGGTGCGGCTCACCGATTGGCAGCCGGTCCCCATGACGGTGAACAGGGCCTCGACGCCGTGGATGCCGTACCAGAACAGGTCGGGATGGGTTGCCTCCAGATGACACGGACTGAACACGTCCGCGCCGGTCACCGCGCCGATACTGCCGGCGCGGATCTCTTTCGCCACTCCGATCCAGCGCAGGGACGACGATGAGAAGAGCGGCGTCTGGTAGTGCCGCGCGGCCTCGAAGATCGCGACCGCGTCCGTCAGCGAACCAGCGATCGGCTTGTCGACGAAGACGGGCTTGTGCGCCTTGAGCACCGGCAGTACCTGCTCCAGGTGCGGCCGGCCGTCGTTCGTTTCCAGGCAGACGGCATCGACCCGCTCCAGCAGGGCGGGAATCGTGTCGACGATCTCCACCCCGAGTTTCTTGACCTCTTCCGTGTAGCCGGGGACGCGCTCGGTCGACGACTTGATGTCGGGGCTCCCCTGGGGATACGCGGCCACAATGCGGCAACCGGCCACTGACTCCGGCGGATTTTCGCCGTTGAGAAGCTTTGTGAAGGCAACCGCGTGCGACGTGTCGAGACCGATGATGC
The DNA here is from genome assembly GCA_964633565.1 of uncultured Planctomycetaceae bacterium. Classification (GTDB taxonomy): domain Bacteria; phylum Planctomycetota; class Planctomycetia; order Planctomycetales; family Planctomycetaceae; genus CAZWGW01. The sequence continues at coordinate 5,507 of CAZWGW010000049.1, read as the reverse complement.
CGATGCGGAGCACTTTAGGTTCGGCCGCGGCGTCAGCGACCCGGACGCTGGGAGCGTCCGGCCCGCTTTGTGCGGCGGCGACCACCTTGGGCTCGTCCAGTTTGATGCCGGCCTTCTCCAGGATCTTCGACAGGTCCCAGACAGTGGCCGTCTTGTCGTACGACGCGGCGGCGAGCAATCGGCCATTGGGAGCCAGCGCGATCGCGGCGACCTTTCCCTCGTGGTGGTCGATCGTGCCGAATTCCTCGCCGTCCTCCGGGTTCCAGACCTTGATTTCGTTCTTGCCTTTGAAGCGGCCGCCACTGCCGCTGACAACGAGCTTGCCGCCGCCGGCGAAGAGCGCGGCGTTCACTGGCCGGCTGTGGCCGCCGAAAAAGCCCTTCGCCTTGCCGCTGGCAACTTCATAGACATTGACCTTTTCATCGAGACTCGAGGAGACCAGCAGGCTGCCATCGGGAGAAAAGGCGACGTCGGTCGCGCCGCGTTCGTGCGGTGGAAAGGTGTGGACTTCTTCGCCGGTCTCAAGGTTCCAGGTTTTGACTTCGCCCGGCTTCGTAAGCCGCGTTTCGTCGCCCGCCGCCGTTGCCAGAAGCGTGCCGTCGGGAGAGATGGCGACCCCCAGCACGGGGTAGGCATGACCAGTGAACTTGTGCCGCTCGGAGCCGTCGGTGACGTTCCAGGTGCGGGCCGTCATGTCTTCGGAAGCCGATGCGAGGATCGTGCCATCCACGGAGAAACAGACGTCGGTCACGTACCCGCGATGCCCTTTCCATTCGCCAACCGGTTGGCGCTGTTCCACGTCAAACAATCGAACGGACTGGTAACCACCAACGGCAAGCGTTGCTCCATCGGGAGAAAAGGCCAGCGAGCGGGCAAAACCAGACTTGAGAGGGAGAGTGGCGACGTCGGCCTTGTCGGCGACGTTCCAGAAGCGCACGCCCTCGTAGCTTCCGGCGGCCAGCAGCTTGCCGTCGGGGGAAAAGGCGACGCTCGAGACCCAGTCGGGAAAGCCTTTGAGCGTGGCGACGAGGTCGGCGTCGGGCTTTTCGGCCGCCCCTTCGAGTCGCGGCGGACGCTGCGCCATTGCGCTGTGTGCCGCGACAATCGCCAGCAGGCACGCGAAGGGAAGGAGTCGTCGAAACGCACGGAAACGTGGCATGGTTCAATTCCTCGCGTTACGGAGTGGCAGCAGGCACATTGCAGCAGACGGCGGCGACGGTCGCAACTCGCGGCATCAGGCGGGCTGCATTCGACCGCTCAGCGCCGCAAAGATTCCCTGCGGCGTGTGCAGCAGGTCGACCACGTCGTCAGCAGTCGGGCCGAACCACCACGTGGGGACGTTGCTCTTGGGGTGGCCGTGCGAAAAGCCGACCTGTTCCAGATGGCCGTGGTCGCTGGTAATGACCAGCGTCGTTTCGTCCGGGTCAGTTCCGTCCAGGACGGCGGCGGCAAACTGCTCGATCGCGGCGAACGTCTCCCGTGCGAGTTCCACGCGGCCGGAGTGACTGACGAGGTCGGCCAACTGGTACTTGTAGAAGACGAAATCATGTTCCGCGGAGAGCTTCACGAGCACCGCGGCGGCCGACTGCGGCGTGTGCCGCGGGAGCGGAGGGACGTCGAATGCGGAAAAGTTAAATGCGTTCTCCAGTTCGTTCGTCATCGAGCCGGTGAGCGCCTCGCCGCGCCGGACATCGGCCCAGGTGCGGAGCCGTGCGCCCGCCTTTCTCGCGGCGTAGACGAAGATGTTCTGGTTGATTTCGGCCGCGGTGAACAGGTCCGGAACGCCGTGCTTGTCCGGACCGAGTAGACGGACCGGTCGGTCGCGGAGTGTGAGCTTCGCCTCGACCTCATCGCGTGAGGCATGCGGCAATTCATGTTGCACGTAGGACCCCTGAAAGAAGGGGAAGTGCAGCGGGAAGATCGCGTTGGCGAGGCAGGGATTGTCGAACCGCGTGAACAGGTTGCTCTCGTCGATCTGCGATTCGAGGACGCGCTCATTGAGGCCCAGGCCCTGCATCAGGCCGTGCCGCTGGAGTGTGTCGATGCCGCTGAAGAGCGACGTATAGGTGATGGCGCACTCGATCGCACCGCTTTCACGGCCGCCGGCGACGTCGGTTTCGACCAGCACACCGGAGTGCATCTTGCCGCTGGCTGCGTTGCGACTGATGTGCAAAACACTTCCGGACCGACTTCGCGGGAACAGGAATTCGCTGTCGCTGAAGACGGATTCGGGACGGTCGTGGCCGAGCGGGTCGACGCCGACGCTGTCGAGCGCGATGAGGAGGACGCGGTGTGGGCGTGGCATCAATAATCCTGGGTCACCGTCAACCGTCATAGGATCTTTGCCCGCAGCTCCTCCAGCAGCCGTACCGCCTGCCCGATATCCCGCTTCTGTCGTTCCCGATCGTGGGCGATTTCCCGCTCGATCGTCAGCGGGCCGGTGTAGCCGAGCGACTTGAGCGTGCGGAGGTAGGTCTCCATCCCCACGTCGCCTTCGCCCAAGGCCACCTCGGTCCCCCAGCCTTTGCCGCGATCCCCTTCCGGCGCCCATTTGGCGTCCTTGCAGTGGACGCTCTTCACAAGATGGCCGACCTTCTTCAGGGCCTCGATCGGGTTCCCGGTCCCGTACAGGATCATGTTGGCCGGGTCGAAGTTGATGAACAGGTTCTCCCGGCCGACGTCGTGGATGAACTCCAGCAGGTGGTCGGCCGTCTCCTGACCGGTCTCCAGGTGCAGCTTCTGGCGGTTCTTCTTCAGGTGTTCGAGAACGCCCCGCGTGCAGTCGATCAGACTCTTGTAGCTGGCTCCATTGCGGTCCGGCGGGACGAAGCCGATGTGCATGCCGAGTGTGTCACAGCCGAGGAGGGTGACGAAGTCGGAAATTTCCTTGAACTCCGCGGTGCGTGCTGTGCGGGTGTTCTCCGGCACCAGGCCGACGGTGCGGGCCGTTGTGGCAATGTCGGCATAGCTTTCCCCCTCGAAGCCGCCGAAGACGCAGGTGAGCGTAATCCCCGCGTCGCGGCAGCGGCCGAGGAACTCATTGGCCGCGCGCTGGTTGCGGTTCTCCTTGTGCGGCGTGTGGATCTGAACCGTCGGGATGCGGAGTTCCCTGGCGACGTCCAGATGGACGCCGAGTCCCGCGTCGATGGAGGTGAATACGCCGATGGGCCAGGTGGTCATGGTGAGGCTCCTGCGGTCGGTGTCGTTTGGTGGCTTGGAGCGATGATAACCCGGCGTAGAGTGATTCTCTACCCGGCGAGCGGCGGGCGTGAGCCCGCTGAATGGACGTGCATCGCAACTTGCGTGGATCAACTCACGCGCCGCCCGTAGAACCGCTCCAGCCGTGCGGCCGCATTGGCAATCTCGGTTTCGATCTGCTGTGAGCCGATGCAGCCGGCCGGCTGCAGGCGGTTCGCGAGTGCCGCCAGCGTCTCGCGACACAATCCCGGCTCCCACGCCAGCATCAACCGGCGCTCGACGAGGTCCTCGACGTGCCGCACCCATTCGTGCGCGAGCGACCAGTCGACGAACGCGAGCGGCATCGACGTCCCCGGCAGATTGGCGCGGTCGCCGTCACGCGCTGCCGACAGAATGTCTCTGGCGTCGGTCCCCACAAGGCCCCAGACGGCTGCGACTTGATCTGCGGAGAAGCCGGCGTCGTCTGCGATCGCGCGGAGGCGTGCCGCAAGTTGCTCCGGACCATCCGGGTAATCGCCATTTCCGGGAACGGCGCGGGCCTGCGTGCCGGCGGTTCGCTTAATTCCCAGTCGCCGGAGGATGCGATCCGCCGCCAGTTCGCCGAACGCGCGGCAGGTGGTGAGTTTGCCGCCAATCAGCGTGTCGACGGGGACCGGCCCGGCAGTGTTGGTCTCGATCCAGTGGCCGCGCGGGACTGCGCCGGCCCGAGCGGCGTTAACGTTCGGCAGCGGCCGGACGCCGCAGTAGTGGGCGTCGACGTCGGCCGCGGTGAGCCGCACGTCGCTGAAGACCTCGTTGACCATGCCGACGAGGTATTCGAGATCCTCTGGTGAGGCGACCGCTTCGTCGGGAGATTCCGTGATCGGGTCGTCGGTCGTGCCGATGAGGACGCTCTCACCAAACGGGAGCACGAAGACCAGCCGTCCGTCGGCCGCTTCAGCATAGACCGCATCCCCCCCGAGCGCCTCGACGAGGGCCGGCTGCCGCGTGACGATGTGACTCCCCTTCGTCCCGCCGAACAGTTGTGGCGAGGGAATGCGCAAGCCGCCGAGCGTCAGGTCCCCCCACGCACCGGTGGCGTTGACGATGGTGCCGGGCTGCAGTTCGAGCGAAATCTGTCCAGGTTGGTCGATCGACCTGAACCGCGCCGTTGGGCCGTCGAGTTCCGTCTGGCAGTACGTCAAGACGCGAAAGCCGACGCCCATGCGTTCGGCCTCGCGGCGGGCATCTTCCAGCAGTGCCATGACGAACCGCTCGGGGTAGAGGATCTGCGCGTCAGAATAGGCGCACAGCCATCGGTACTTGCCGGCATCGACTCGCGGTCCGACGTTGTTGCCGATGCGGGACAGACTGTGACGGGGAAGCGTGGAGTCGCGCGCGATCTGGTCATACAGCCACAGGCCGACGCGGATCGTCCACAGCCCGCGGTCCGAGATGGGGAGCCGTTTCGCCAGCCAGCGTCCGGCGGCCAGTCGATCAACACGGAGGAAGCGCAGGGCCGACTGCAGCAGGCCTCCGGTGCGCCGCCGGACGGGAATGTGCAGCCGGAGCGGTTTGACGAACTGCGGTGCAAGGCGGAGCAGCCGGGCGCGTTCGGCCAGCGATTCGCGGACGAGGGCGAAGTCGCCGTATTCGAGGTAGCGGACGCCGCCGTGTATGAGCCGCGACGACTTGGCCGTGGCGCCCGTGGCGATGTCGTGCCGGTCGACGATGACGACCGGCACGCCGTTGAGCACGAGTTCCCGGGCGACGCAGCAGCCGTTGATCCCCGCGCCGAGGATCAGCACTGGCGGCGGGGACACGGAATCCGGCTTCATCGGTGACTCGGCGAAGGGGTGGCGCCTCGGCAAGGCGGATCGACCTCAGCCACGCACCCCGGGCGCGGCGATCACGTGAGCTCCGTCAGGCATCTGCCCGACGGCAGCACCCTGACTGGCCGCCCGGCTGTGTCGACGTAGTCCTTCTCCGTATCGATCCCCAGATGGCGGTACATCGTATACAACACGTCCTGCGGAGTGACGGGGCAATCCAGCGGGAACGCCCCTTTCGAGTCGGACGATCCCACGACGCGACCTCCTTGCACCGGTCCGCCGGCGAGTGCCGCGCTGAACACATTCGGGTAGTGATCACGGCCCGCCTGGTTGTTGACCCGCGGCGTACGGCCGAACTCGCCCCAGGCGATGACGAGCGTTGATGGCAGCAGGCCCCGCTGCTCCAGATCGTCAATGAGCGCGGCATACGCCTGGTCAAACCGCGGCAGAAAACCGAGTCGCAGCGATTCAAACCCCAGCACGTGCGTGTCCCACCAG
>CAZWGW010000048.1:5087-17529 GCA_964633565.1 uncultured Planctomycetaceae bacterium | reverse complement strand
CATCGAATCCAACGGGCGATTCGACGCCGGGGCATTTCAAATGAGTCAGCCTCCCCACTCACCGGGAGTCATCGAGAGGGGTGACTCCCGTGGCTGGCTTCGCCGTCATCCGGTCCTGCCGTGGGGGACCGGGGTCGTGATCCTCACGGCAGCCGTCGCCGCGTGGTTTCTCCGGGTGAGGCCCAAAGAAGTCCTCACGACCGATGGCCCGCGCGTCGCGAAATCACAATTGCCGGATCGCAACCCGGGATATGTCGGACCACAGGCCTGTGCGGAATGTCACCGCGAGCGCGTCGCCGAATTTCAGGCGACGAATCACTTCCGCACGTGCCGGCCGCCGCGCGACCCGGAGCTGCCGCCCGGCTTCGATCGGGGCGGCGGGACGTTCGTGACACGGTTTCCGGGCGTCCGATTCGAGATGGGACGAACCGGCGATGCCGTGACGCAGACGGTGGTCCGCACAACGCCCCTGGGCGAGCAGCGGACGGCGACGCGGATCGACCTCGTGCTCGGCGCCGGCACGGCGGACGACGTGTACCTGGCCTGGCACGGCGACGACCGGATGTACGAGCTGCCGATCGCCTGGTTATGGCCCTATCAAACCTGGGGCGCGAGCCACTTCTGCCACCCCTACGGCGAGGGGGATTTCTCGCGCGCCATGACGGTGCGGTGCCTCGAATGCCATAACACGTGGATCGAATACGTCGCCGGCTCAACCAATCAGTATCGCCGTTCGGGTGCAATCCTGGGCGTGACCTGCGAGCGCTGTCACGGACCGGGCCGCGCGCATGTCGCCTATCACCGGTCGCATCCCGGGGACGACGTCGCGCACGCGATCCTGCATCCGGCCGACCTCGGCCGCGAGCGGCTGATCGAAGTCTGTACGCAGTGTCACAGCAATGCGATCACACACCGTCGCACGCCGTTCAGCTATCGCCCGGGAGAGCCGCTCGACGAGTTCTTTCGGACGCTGTCGATCGAGCAGTCGGAGAACGACCACGTGGCGAATCAGATCCAGGGTCTGCGCCAAAGCCGGTGCTTCCAGCAGAGCGGCGCCATGACGTGCGTGACCTGCCATGACCCGCATCGCGCGAAAGGGGCCGATGATTCCCCTACGGCCGCCTGCCTGAATTGCCACGATCGGGACCATTGCGGCGAGCAGGAACGGTTGCCCACCGCCGTGCGGGACGACTGCATCGGCTGCCACATGCCGCAGCGCCTGAAGATCAATGTGAAGTTCGAACTCGAGCAGGACAATTTCGTGCCGCCGATCCGGCGTTACCAGCATCGGGTTGCGATTGACCCCGTCGCGCGGGACGAAGTGCTGCTCGCCTGGCGACGCACGCAGCCGGACGCGCAGAGCCGGATGGAAGCCGAACGCCTCACTGCCGCGCTTGTGGCCCACTGGACAGCGCGGGCCGCCGAACATCGCGGTCAGTACCGCTTCCTGGCGGCCATTGCCGACGTGCGCGAAGCCCTCGCCGTCGACGACGCTCCGCCGACGCGCGAGGCGCTGCAGGAACTCGTCGAGATTCAGACGCGCCTCTATGACGACTGGGCCAGGGCGCTGCATGCGATTACGGCGGACCGGCCGGCCGAAGCGGCGGACACCCTGCAGGGGATTCTGCGCATCAAGCCGGACGATGCCGAAGCTCACAGCAAGCTGGGGACGATCTATGCCATGCGGGGCCAGGAGCAACGGGCGCTCCCGCATCTGCAGGCGGTCGCGGAACATGACCCGGACAATGCGTCCGGACTTGGCGTCCTGGGCCGGCTGGCGTTTCAACAGGGCCGCCTGCGGGAGGCCCTGGACTACTGGAGCCGCGCCGCGGAAATCGAACCGTTTCACGCGCAAATCCAACTGGACATCGGGCGGGCGCTGGCCGGGCAGGACAACCTGCTGCAGGCGATCGAACACCTGCAACGCGCGCACGAGATCGACCCCACGCGGAGCGACATCCTCGCCGCGCTCCTGGATGGACTGGAACGGGCGGATCGGCTCGACGAGGCGATCGAGGCGGCCGCGCGGGCGTACGAGCAGGCCCCGGCGGATGACGTCCCGCTCAGGATCGCCCTCCACGAGCGGCTTGAGGCGCTGCGTATGCGTTCCGCGCAACAGGCGCTACCGCGGCCGGCCCCCCATTGATTCGACCGCACGGACGAGTCCGGGAAGCGGAAGATTCCCGGCGTCAGGGACTGCCGGACGCCGACGTGTGCACGTGTCAGACCTTGCTTTCGGAGCCGGTAGGGGCCGGCCGTGACACGGCCTGACCTCCCGATCCGCCGACAATCAGGCCAATCAGAGCGGAATACAGAGTGGCCCAGAACAGCCGGTTGGCCATGCCACTGGGGATCACTCCGCCCGAATCCTGCGTGGCGAAGAACATTGAGGCCAGCAGCGGATAGACCAGCGACGCCAGCAGGACGGCGACAATCGCCATCCCGGCCGTCCGACCGACGATCGCGCCGCGCCGTGCCAGGACTCCCGCGGTCAGCCCGACGGCGACCGCGATGCCGATCCAGGCCGGGAGCTGCACGGCCATCGTGTGCAGTTGCACGAGCAGTGCATCCGGCTGACCTGTCTCATCCAGTGTGTTCCAGCCGCGCAGCCGTTCACGTGTGAAGACAGCGGCCAGGCCTCCTGTTGCTCCCAGCACCGCGCCGGACATGCCTCCCACCAGCAGCCGCGGCAACACGGCTTGCCGCAATGCCCGTTGCGCCAGTCCCAGACACGCCCCCACAGCGAGTCCCAGCAGTCCCAGGGCGAACGACAGATTCTGGTAGTCCGCCCGGACCCGCGCAGCGGCAACCTGGGCCAATTGGTCGGCAGTGAGGATTCCATTGCCGGCCACCCCTTCGGGCTCCACCACCGGGAAGAAATCATGCGTCTGCTCGACGGCAATTCCTCCGGCAATGCCGCCCAACAGCCCGAGGCCGAGGAAGACGATCGTGTTCCGCTGTGTGGAACCCGTCGGAACGATGTTTTCGCCGGACACTGCACCGGTCACGGAGGGCTCGGCACGTGGAGCACTGCCGATCTGGCGGGCCTGGTCTGATGGCGGCATGGTGGGCCTTTATTCTGGGCGGTGCACGAGCGGCTGGTTCAGCGCCTCGCCGGCGGCCCGCCGTGCTGCCTGCCGATGATGTGCTGCCATGCGTGGGTCCCGTTTGACGGTTTCGTAATAATCGGCGAGGGCCTCGTGCGTCGGCTGGTGATGCGGGTCGTACATCAGCACTGTCGACAGCCATGCGGCCCCTTCCGCGGACAGCCCCTGCTCCATCAGGATCCGGCCGGCCTCCCAGCGGAGTTCAGCCCGTTCGGGATGATTGACAAGTTCCGTAGTGATGTCGGTCAGGCGGCTGAACTGCTCCTGCAGGACGCGCGATCGACCAAAGCAGGCTGCCGCCTTGTCGGCCTGGCCCGTCGCTGCATACGCCGAGCCGAGCGCATACTGGGCCGGGCTGTTCCGTGGATCGGCGGCGACGGCCTGCGCGAGCAGTTCGGCCGCCTCGTCCGGTTCGCCTCGATCCAGGAGAATCTGCCCGAGTTGCAAACGCGTGTTCGTCCGCTGCTCGAGCGTCAGGCTGCGCGCCAGCAGCGCGCGGAGCCGCGATTCGGCGCTTTGCGGCGCGCCCAGGCGTCGTTCGCAGGCCGCGAGCCCGAGGACGGCGCTGACGTCGTCGGGGTGTTCCTGCAGGCAGTACAGAAACTCGCGACAGGCCTCCTGCACCTGGTTCAACTGCAGCAGCATGTGGCCGGCCATCGCCAGCCGCGCCTTGAGGTGCGAAGGGTCGATGCGCAGCACTTCGCGGTATTCTTCAATGGCCCGCTTCCAGTCCTGGGACTGTTCCCAGATCCCCGCGCGCATCACACGCGGTTCAACGGCCTGGGGGCACCACTCGATCCAGTACCCCAGGCAGTGCAGCGCGTCCCCGAACCGGTAGGCATACAGGTACCCCTTGGCCATGGCCTCGTAGGCTTCGTAGGCAAACTCGTCGGATGCCGGTCCGGACGTCAGCCCCGACAGCGACTGCCGCAGGTCCTCAAAGTGGCCGCGCTGGATGCGGGCCAACTGCATCTGTGCCTGGACCTGCCGGGCCGGCCACCCTGCCCGCTGTGCGCGCTGCAGGTAGTCGAGCGCCTCGTCGACGTTTCCCGCGCGCCGCTCGGCCCGGCCCAGAAGGTACAACAACTGCGGGCGGGTCGGTCGCTCGACGTCCTCGGCAGCCTTGAGCACGCGCAACGCGGCCTCCACGTCAGCGTCGCCGCCCATCAGCAACAGAGACTGCGCCGAGCGGATCTGCCAGTCCACATAGACGCCGCGCCCAAACGCGAGACCGAGAACGAGAACAACGGCCAGGCTGATGGCCAACGCCAGGCGTCGGTACGGGGGATGCCTCCACACCTTGAACATGGACGTCCCCCGCCTCAGTCAGTGAGATCAAGCGTAAACTGGTTGTCGGACCCTTTCTTGACCTCGAAACTCAAAGGGGACGTGTCCGCCTTGGCATACTTCCCGGGGATCAGCGACTTCTCCTGCTGCTGCAGCATCGTATCGAGCTTGCCCTCCATCTGCAATCGCTGCATGTCCTCCGGAGTCATGGTCGGAGACAACCCGCTTTTCGCGCCGGCATCCATCAGCGAGACCGTCGCCGTGCAGGAACCGGCCACGACTCCCGGTTCGGTGCCGGTCCGCAATTCGAATTTTCCCTGGGCGTCAGTGGTGGCCATGGCGATGCTCCCCTGTGACTGGGGGATAAACGTCACCTTGGCTCCGGCCAATGGCCGGCCCTGATAATTGACGACGCCGCCAGCCGGAATCAGTTCGGGCTGGTTACTGCCGCTGCATCCGAGCGACAAGAGGCAGGCCACTGCCGCAATTGCAATACTTCCGGGAAAATGACGATGTTGCATAGCCAGGAAACCCCGTGACCAGATTTGATGATTATCAAGAGAGGAGATTCGTGCTGTTGCCGCAGAATTGCGGCACTAACTGTGACCAGAGAACAAGTGACCGAGGCCCTAGGAAGTCAGCCATCGGCACAGGAACGATCAGCCGACGAGGCTCCGGGCCGCCCGGATTCACGTCAGGCGGCCCGGCGATCGATCGTCACCGCGAACTTCCAATCCCGTCAGAAATCGCCGATGGGGTTTCCATCGGCGCGACCTCCCAGTCTCTGGTACGTCGTGTGATCAATATTCTGGCTGATAAAGCGCGCCGCCCCGTCTCCCAGGAGGAAGTGGGCGCCGCCCACGTGCCGCGAGCGAAAGCCGTGTGCAATATTCCAGTTGCTCTTCGCCGTGCACATCGGCCAGAGTACCTGACTCGGACTCTTCCGGTCACACGTCGTGAAGTCATTCATTTTCACGGCCGTCGACGCGTGAGTGTTGCCATGACCGTTGTACAGCCACCAGCCGGCCGTGTGGTCCGAACAGTCCGGCAACGTCTCACCGACCAGGATCGAGTTGGAGAGCCCGTCGGTACAATCCCGGAAGCCGACGGTCACACCCAGCCGGCCAAAGAACCCCGAAAGTCGCCGCGGATCCGTCGTGTCCACGAAGTGCACATTGGGTTGCGGCGTGTTCTCGATGAATTGCAGATACGGGTTGCAATTGGAGTCGACCGAGTTGAACCGCTGCGAGCCCGGCGAGCCGGTATAGTTGGTTTGCGCCCAGCGGCTGATCCAGTTGTTCTCCACTCCATAGTCCGACGGACAGCGCGCGTACGGCGTTTGATGCTCTCGGGCCGGCATCCCATCCCGAAGAATCTGGGTGGGAAGGAACCCGACCGGATTCCCCGGCTCGTACGACGACGCGGGGAGCCGCTGTCCCCAGTCCAGTTCATTGTACAACGGTCCCTGGTCCATGTAGGGCAGGCACCGGACCTGCCACCCGACCGCCGCCGGCTGCTGCCACGTCGGCGGAGTATGCGTCGAGTTCCAGTTGGTCCCCGCAATCGGAATGACACCGAACACGTCGTGATAGTTGTGGATGGCCAGCCCGTACTGGTGCAGGTTGTTCTTGCATTGGGTCCGTCGCGCTGCCTCGCGGGCCTGCTGCACGGCCGGCAACAGGAGCGCGATCAGGATCGCAATGATGGCAATGACAACCAAGAGTTCAATCAGAGTGAATCCCAATCGTACGCGCTGACGTGCCATTTGTACCTCCTCCAAGTGTAAGAAGACCGGGGATGGCCACTACGAGACAACACACCGCGCCGTCCAGAAACGTTTCGAAAGACGGCTCGGCGCGAAAGAAAGCGATCGGGTGAGAAGAAAGAACGGGCAGAAGGGCGTGTCCGATGCCTAGACACAAGGGCCACGGGGGAAGAGAACAGCGGCAGCGAGTGGTCTGGCTGGCCGCCAGACCTGGCAGATGAGCATCGGGCCTGACCGGGACTTCCCATCGGGATCCCCCGTTGCTGCTCGGCCCGCACTCGAAGGTGCTTCCTTCAGGATTGCCTTGTCGTCGGACGACGACTCCCGGAATCGGAATCAGGCAATGCGATTACAACAATCATCCATATAATCATACGATTTGCGAAAGTCAACGATCAAAGTGCCCCCACTCGACGGAATGGGCGGAATGACCGGGCGGCGGACGGCCCCGCCAAATCCTGCTACAACGATCGGCCGGGAGCGCGACCGTTCCCTGCCGACAGACGGACCGCCGATGCACAACGCTCCCCTCCACGTCCAGGACATCTCCGACTTTCTGCGTTCGCTCGCGCCGCTGGAACTGGCCGCGGAGTGGGACAACGTCGGCCTGCTCGTCGGCGGCGCCGGTACGGTCGAACGCGCGATGACCTGTCTCACATTGACGCCTGACGTCGCCGCCGAGGCCGTTCGCGAGCGGGCGCAACTGGTGGTGACGCATCACCCGCTGCTGTTCGAGGCAGCGAAACGGCTGACGACCGACACGCTCGAAGGACGCACCCTGCTCTCGCTGATCGCCGCAGGCGTGAGCGTCTACAGCCCGCACACTGCGTTCGACAGCGCCGCCGGGGGGATCAACGCACAGCTCGCGGACCTGCTCGGCCTGCAGGAGGTCCGCCCCCTGCGCCCGGTTCCCGGTGAGGCGGCCCTCGGCCATCCCGGCAGCGGCCGCTATGGCCGACTGCCGGCGACGCTGTCGTTCGCGCAGTTCCTCGCGCTCGTCAAGCAGTCTCTGCAGGTCCGCCACGTGCAGTACGTCGACGCGGACCGGCAGAACGTCCAGACCGTCGGCATCGCCTGCGGTTCGGCCGCTGAATTCATTCCCGACGCCCTCCGCGCCGGCTGCGACGTGCTGCTCACCGGTGAGGCCCGGTTCCACGCGTGCCTCGAAGCGCGCGAATCGGGCCTCGCGCTCGTCCTCCCCGGCCATTATGCGACGGAACGTCCCGGCGTTGAAGAACTGGCCCGCGCGCTCGCGCGGCAGTTCCCGCAGCTTGCCGTCTGGGCCAGCCGCTCAGAGACCGACCCGGTCGGGTGGAGTGTCGCATGACCACGCCCGCGGACGACGCCCCTGGCGCTGAGCCGCCGTCAGTCTCCCTCCCCTCCCCTCGCCCGACAGCCGGGACGCTCATCAAACGCGCGCTGCAGTTGCGCTGCCCGCGGTGCGGCCAGGGGCGGCTGTTCACCGGCTGGTTCACGATGCCCGAGCGCTGCAGCGAGTGCCGCCTCAAGATCGAACGGGCGCCGGGCTACTACCTCGGCTCAATCTACATCAATTACGGCGCGACGGCGGTGATTCTGCTGCTGGGCTACCTCGTGCTGCACGACGGATTCGGTCTCACGAACCGGCAGTTGGCCAAACCCCTCGTGGCAATCTGCGTGCTGTTTCCCCTGTGGGCGTTCCGCTACGCGCGGGCGCTGTGGCTGGCATTCGACTGCCACTTTGACGAGTCGATCCTGCGGGGCGAGGAGGACTGACGGCAGCCTTGCTCATCTTGAGACGGGGCGCTAATCTCGCCGGCGAAGTGTGCATGGGCGCTCCCCAGACTGTGGACGCTTGCAGGACTATGCCCCGGACATGACCGGAACGTTTGCGACAAGTCCTTCGGCTCCGGGTTCTACGGGTTCGCGAATCGTAATCGTATGCTTCGCCTGGTGAATTCCATTTAACAGGATTTCGATCTCGGCTACGCCGGGCTGAGTGATCTGAATTCCCACCAACCGAGTGACTGCTCTCTGTCGTCGATGAGGAACGAACACGACCTGCTGAGTGAAGTTCTGGATTTCACGGCCGGGAATGACGATCCGAGTCGTCAATTGGTGCTCCCTGGGTTCTGCTTGATCCCGATCAGGATTCCACGCGCTGATGGCAGTCATCTCGGAAACCACAAGCGGCCAACTTGCCGTCGCAGCCGCGACCGGCGTCAGCTCTTCGATTACGTTAAAGATGCTGAGCCGATTTGTGGCTTGGTCGATCGAAACAGACTCCGCGAGAAGGAAGAACTCGAGCGTTGGCATCACACCGCCTCAAGTTGCCCGACCAGGATATGCGACGGCCGCACCTCTAATTGTTCAACCGAAGTGTGGAACGCGTGATGGATCGTCGCCCCGTGCAGTATCGAAGTCGATGAAGATGTGGCCGACGACGACGAGGACGAAAAGCCACTGCGGAGGGCCACACTGACTGGTCCGACAACGATCGTCTCATCCGACCTTGTGGCAAAAGTGCGGCTACGAAGGCACAATTGGGCTACCCGACGACTTCCGCTCAATTCTGGATTGTGCAGCCGCGCCAGGTCGTGGAGATACTCCTCGGCAAAGTCGGAGTGCTGTGACTGCAATGCGACGGCAAGGGCCGACAGGACGCCGTCGTGAGCGAAGTGCTGGCCTGGGCGGAATTCGAGCAGCAACTCATTGACAAACTGCCGAACAGTTTCAGTGGGCAGTTCGCCGCACCGGAGCGCATTGGCGATTTCTTGGACGAGCGGAGAGCGAAGCAGCGTCAGGCGTACGGCCGCAGGCATTGACAGTTGCGCCACGCACAGCAGTTCGTCGGAATCACGCAGCTTCGCGAGTAAGGTTGGTGTCACCAGCGCTGTCCCCCGTTATGGTCGGTCCGTCCAGAAAGTGACTTCGCAGTGGTTTCGATCCGGGAAGTTATAGCAGTTGTGCAGGACTTCGCCCTTACAGGCGCCGAGTTTGCTGATGACCCAAATCACCCAGAAATCACTTCCCGCGAGAGGTCTCAATTCGACAATCTCGGCGACATGCACGTACCCGCGCCGTTGCGAATCTCTGTACACGACCAAGTCACCGATCGCACATTCCCTCTCGTCAAAGAACTCGCGATACCCATCGTCTTCCTTGATCTTGTCCCAATCCGCATCGGACAGGATTGCGGTCCGCCGCGCGGCCCAAACATGTCCAGCGCAATTATAGCCGCCGCACGGGGGTTTTCGCACGGCCCAACCGTGTTTCTGCACCAGACGGTTGAATGCGCGAACGTCGGCCGGCGAGGGATCGCATTGCACTTCATTTGCAATCTGGCGCGTCTTCCGCGTCTGGAGCGCCAACTCGCGTCCGCCGCCCTGCAGCAATCGCTGTAGCTCGAACATCGGCCCGGGCGCCCCTTACGCGTCGAATGGCCCCTCGCCCGGCAGCGGCGCCTCACCGCCCTGCGCCTGCCCCTTCCGCCACAGCCGGTAGAAACCGAAGCCGAACCCCGCCGTCAGCGTGGCGGGCATCGAGAGCATGAACAGGATGCTGTACATGTAGGCCCGCGGCCGCGCGTTCGTGACGCCGCAGTTCTCGTCCTGCCCGGATTCGTTGGCCAGCTTGCACATCGGGCAGGCCTGCGCGGTGGGCAATGCCGGCGCGGCCGCGAAGGCGGCGAGTACCACGAGGGGGGCAAACAGGACGCGGCGCATGAGTCACTCCAGCCGGTACAACATCCAGTAAATCATAACTCCGGTCACGGATACGTAAAGCCAGACCGGGAACGTCACTTTGGCGAACCGGCGGTGTTTGGCGCGGTTGTCCTTGAGACCGTGCCAGATCGTGACAATTGCCAGAAATGGCACCGTCGCGGCCAGCGCGACGTGGCTCATCAGAATCGTGTAATACAGCGCCGCCAGCGTCCCCGTGCCGGGAAACTTCTTGCCATGCGTCCCCGTGTAGTGCTGCAGGGCGAAATGGTACGCAAGGTACGATGCGAGGAACGCGATCGACACGCCGAACGCAAACAGCATCATCTTCTTGTGAAATCGCACGTTCCCCGCCTTGATCGCGGAGAACCCGACCAGCAGGAGGATCGTCGCCAACCCATTGAGCATGGCGTTCGTCGCGGGCAGCCGCTGTGCCCAGGGGGGCAGCTCGCCATGACGGTCGTCCCCGGTCTGATCGATACGCGACTGTGACACTTCGTTGGACTGCGCGAGCAACGCGGTATTCGATTTCGAGGGTGGTCCCGAATCGGCTTGCGGCGCTCCCTCCATAATGGCACCGGGCGGCACCGGCCGGTGCTCCGGCGGAGTCTCGATCCGCCCCTGCAGCACGCGCTGCAGCGTGCGCAGTTCGCTGTCGGCGTCGCTCGAATACTTCCCGAGCACTTTCCCGTCCGCGCCGACGTGGATCAGGCTGAGCGAGTGCGCGAACTCGTAGCCGGGGAGCCGCTCCGTGCCGAACTGCTCCCACGCCGCCACCTTGAACCCGTGGCGGATCAGCCGGTAGACCTCGTCCTTCTCGCCGGTGAGAAACATCCATCGTTCAGGTTGGGCCTGGTAGACGTCGGCGAAGCGCTTCATCATGTCGACCGTGTCGTACTCCGGATCGACAGTAATCGTGACGAACCGCATGTCGACTTGAGGCACAGTCTGGCTCAGGTCGTAGACCTTGCGGACCAGCATCGGGCACGCGCCGGCACAGCGCGTGAAGATGAAGCTCGCGACCCACGGCTTGCCGAGCAGGTCCTGCTTCGTCACGGTCGCGCCACGCTGGTCGACCAGCGTGAAATCGCCGATCTCGAGCGGGTTCCACGGCTCGCGCGGACTGTCTGGTTCGAGCTGGACCGTGTTTGGGTCCGGGGCGGTCGGCTGGAGGACGATCGGCTCCGACGCGGGTTGATCCGCGTCCTGAGCGGACACGGCGCGCGACATGGCGCCCGCTGTCAACAGCGTGACAGCGATCAGGCGTCGACGATGAGCGGAAGAAAGTTGCATCGGCACAGGCGCGCGTCCCGCCGGGACGCGACGAAACGTTGCGTTGAGTCAATTCGTTATCGCAGATCCTTGCGCGTGAGCCGCACGTCGACGGCGATGCACGCCGCCGCGAACAGCGCCGTCACGCCGACGCAGACCCACAGCGGCGGCAGCGCTTCCAGCGGGGACGGCAGCATCAGCCGCTGCAGGCCCGCCACGCCGTACGTCATCGGGTTCACGGCGATAATCCACTTCAGCCACCCGCTCCCCTCCGCCGGGAAAAACGCCCCGGAGAGCAGCCACATCGGGAACAGCAGCACTCCCATGATCGCATGAAAGCCCTGCGACGAGTCGAGCTTCCAGGCGAAGTAGAACCCGAAGGCGCACTGCCCCACCCCGAGCAGCAGGAGCATCCCCAGCACTCCCAGCATCCGGCCGAAGCTCAAGTCGAGCTGCACCGACGGCGTCAGCCCGACCTGCCGTAATACGACCGCGAGCGTGATGAACAGCACCGCCTGTCCCACCGCCAGCAGTGTGCCCCCCGCGACCTTCCCGAGCACGAGCGACGTCCGCGGCAGCGGCGCGGCCAGCACCGCCTGCAGGAACCCCTCGTGCCGGTCCTGAATCACCGAGATCGACGCGTAGATCGCCGTGAACAAGACGATCATCGCCGCGACGCCCGGAATGAAATACGCCTGATACGAAATCCCCGCCCCTTCCGCGCCACCCGGCATCCGGAACGAGCCCCCCAGCCCGACGCCGAACAGCACCCAGAAAATGATCGGCTGCGCGAAGGCCCCCGTCACCCGCGAGCGCTGCCGCACGAAGCGGACGATCTCGCGGAGCGTCAGGGACCAGATCGGGAGCAGCCATTGGCCGCCGGTGGGGGTTGCGGTCGTCATCTCAGGAGCATTTCATCGTCGTGCGGTCACTCAGCGGTGGAGAATTGCAAATTGCCGGCATTCCGCGCCGTCGCGAATGCGCTAGGGCTGGCAAAATGCAAATTTCAAATTTGAGGACACTCGACCCTCCACTCTCAACTCTCCCCTCTCGCCTCTCCACTCTCCTCCCAGAACCGATGCCCCGTGCGCTGGATGAACACGTCCTCCAGCGTCGGCTTCCCCAGCGACACGGACCGGATCTCGTCGGGGAAGGCGGCCATCACGTCGCGGACGAACTCGTGGCCGCTGACGCGCTCGATCCGCAGCGTGTTGCCGATCCGCCGGGCGTCGATATTGAACCTCTCCCTGATTCTGTCAGGCAGGCCGTTCACGTCAACCGGCTCGATTGTGATGCAGTCCCCGCCGATC